>JAEZBT010000275.1 GCA_023426865.1 Actinomycetes bacterium | reverse complement strand
GCGTCCCGCAGCGCCGCCGTGCCCAGCGGGTCGTTCACCCGGCGTCCGACGCCGGACCCTCGCCCTCGTCGACGGGCTCGGCCGCCGGCTCGGCCGCCGGCTGCTCCGCGGCAGTGGGCTCCGCCGGCTCGGCCTCCCCATCGGACTGCGGTTCCATGTCCTGCTCCGCCGGCTCGGGCTCCGGCTCCACCGCGGACTCCGCGACGAGGTCCTCGCGCGCGACGATCTCGAGCTCGGCGTCCGTGGGTGGCGCGGGCCAGTCGCTGCGCGGGGCTGGGGCGTCGGTCTCCGAGTGCGCGCCGCAGCCGTGGTCCATGCTCACCACGCGACCGTCGTCGGGCGACCACTCGTTGGCGCACACGCCGAACATCGTGCGCATCGACCCGGCCAGCAGCACCAGGAACCCGCACGTCGAGCACGGCTTCGCCGCCGCGACGGCCACCGGCGACGTCGGCCCGTGCGAGCCGGCGTACCACCGCGTGGTGGCGTCGTCGCGGCCGCGACGGGAGAGGACGCGCGGGCGTCCGAGCCCGAGCTCGTCGATCGCAAGCGCGTCGACGTCGACCTCTCCCGTGGCCTCGTAGCCCTGGTCGAGCCGGTCGTCGTCGGGCAGGAAGGGCAGGACGTCCCCCGCCCCGAGGTCCCCGGGGCGCAGGCGCTCGGCCCACGGCACCCACGGCGGCGCGAGGATGGCGCCCTCACCGGGCAGCAGGGCCACCTCGTTGACCGTCGGGGTCCGCCCGCGGGGCACGCGCGCGAGGGTGACCGTCCACTGCCAGCCGGGGTAGCCGGGCGCCGTGGCGGCGAACTGGTGGGCCACCAGCCGCTCGCCCTCCACGACCGTGCCGAGGTGCTCCCCGACCAGGTCGGACGCGCCCGCGACCTCCTCGGCAGCCTGACGCGCGAGGTCGACGGCTGCCCGCAGCACGGCGTCCAGGGTGGGCGTGGCCATCAGGCGTCGAGGTCGTCGGCGACGGCGCGCAGCATGGTCGCGACCTGCGTGGCGCGCTTGCCGTCGGGGTAGCGGCCGCGGCGCAGGTTCGTGCCGACGGCGTCGAGCAGCTTGATGAGGTCCTCGACGATGACCGCCATGTCGTCGGCGGGCTTGCGCTGTGCGCGGGCCACCGACGGCACCGGGTCGAGCACGCGGACCGAGAGCGCCTGCGGCCCACGACGGCCGTCGGCCACCCCGTAGTCCACGCGCGTCCCGGGCTTCGGCGCCGTCACACCCGCCGGCAGCGCCGACGCGTGCAGGAAGACCTCGCCGCCGTCGTCGCCGGCGATGAAGCCGAAGCCGCGCTCGGCGTCGAACCACTTGACCTTGCCGGTGGGCACGAAGGACCTGCCTCGATGGAGAGCCACGCCGGGTGCGGGGCCGGGGAACGGGACCCGCCCAGCGTATCCGAGCGCTGCAGCGTCGACCGAGGCGCCCGAGTGAGCGCGCCCGCCCGGCTCGGAGACCTCTCGCGCGCCGCCGTCTCCAGGAACTTCACCCACTCGGGCGCGTAACCGTCCAGCCATATCGGCGTACTTTGGAAATACCGCGCAATTACCCCAAAAGGCACCTGGAGCACAGATGAGCTCTGCACTGTTGCACCGGCGCGTAGCCGGCGTGCTCGTCGCGGCCATGCTCTGCCTCCTCGGAGGCGTCGTGACTGGGGCGGCCGCGAACGCTGCCACCGGACCCGCACACACCGTTGTCAAGTACTGCGACCCGCCGGGGCACGACCCGGTGGTGGAGAGAGAGACCGTCCGCACGCCGAACTGCGAGCTGGGAACGGCGACCGTGGACACCATCACGCGGACCTGGTACTTCCACGACGAGGGGTACTGGGCCGGGCCGTTCTGGAACCGCTACTGGGTCGAGAACTGGGTGATGGACTCCGAACCGACCGTCACCCATGACCCTCACCAGGTGAGCCTGACCCTCGACGAGGCGGCGACCTGCGCGGGCGAGAAGCCTGAGCCTCTCCGGGAGCCGGAGTCCTTCGGCGGCGCCCCTGACTGCGACAACCCCGAGGTGCTGCTCGGCGACCGGGTGTACGAGACGGAGTACGTCATGGACGCCGGTGCCGTGCCCCCCGTCTGGGTGCTCGGCGAGCGAGTCCTCGTCGAGGACACGACCCACACGGTCAGCCTGACCCCGGAGGAGCTTGCAGCCTGCAACGTCCCGGCCCGTCCGGACCCGCTCAAGGAGGTCCTCTCCCACGGCGGCGCGCCGACCTGCGCCACTCCCACCGTGATGCTCGGCACGGTGACCATGACCACCGACTACGTCCTCAACGAGGCGAACGAGTGGGTCCTGGGCACCCCCGTCGAGCTCGACGAGCGCGTCCCGGTGAGCCTGACCGCGGCTGAGCTGGCCGCCTGCGTCCCCACGCAGCCGACCCAACCCACGGTCCCGACCGCGCCGACCGCGCCGACCGCGTCACTGGCGCTGGCCGAGACCGGCGGCCCGGCGCTCCTGCCGGTGCTGACGGCCCTGGGTCTCACCCTCCTGGGTGCGGCAGGCATCGTCGCCCGTCGCCGCCTGGCGGCATGACCCGGTCCGGCGGGCCCCGGC
>JAEZBT010000191.1 GCA_023426865.1 Actinomycetes bacterium | reverse complement strand
GGCTTGAGGCGATCCGACAGCGAGATCACCGCATAGTCGTGGCCGAGCGGTGCGCCGACCCGGCTGGCGACAGCCTGGGCGGCCGTCATCGCCGGGATCACCCGGACGTCCACTCCGGGCCGCTGCTCGGCCTCCTCGAGAACCGCCGTCGCCATCGCGAAGACCCCGGGATCGCCGGAGGAGATGACCGCGACGGCGCGGCCCTGCTCGGCGAGCTCACACGCGAGCCGGGCCCGTGCGGGCTCGTCGGTGTTGTCGCTGGGATGGCGACGCTGGCCCTCCCGCAGCGCAACCCGGTCCAGATACGGTCCGTAGCCGATCAGATCGGTGGCCGCGGCCAGTTCCGACCGGCTCTGCGGTGTCATCCACGCCGAGTCGCCGGGGCCGAGTCCGACGACGGCGACCGAGCCGGTGGCCGACCGCCGGCGCCTGTCGCCGGTGAGCATGGCGAGCGCGAAGTAGGGCACCGAGTCGGCGTCGACGTCGGCCGCGGGCAGGAACCGGGCGACCGTCTCGCGCGACCGCACGCCGTGCACCACGGCGACGACGGCCTCCGGGTCGAGGCCCCACCGCGCGGCCCAGGTGCGCCACGCGGCCTCGCCGCTCGCGGTCGAGTCGACGAGCACGCCGTCGTTGTCCAGCAGGACGGCGGCGGCACGCAGGAGCAGCGGATCGGTCACGGGTGGGTCCTCCGTCGGTCAGCGGGCGGCGGCCACGGTCCCGACCGCGAGCAGCTCGTCGTCCGCGTCCGCGTCCTCGGGCTCGATGGCGTCGAGCAGGACGCCGCCGTCGGACGACTCTGCCACGACGACCACGGCCGGTGGCGCGCCCGGAGCGCGGACGGGGTGCAGGTCGTCGAGGCGCCGGCGGGCGCGCAGGTAGGCCGGGACGAGCACCGCGACTGCGGCGATCCAGGCCAGCGGGTTGCCCCAGACGAGGCCCTCGTAGCCCCAGACCGCGCCGAGGGCGATGGCGGCCATCACGCGGCAGGCGAGCTCGAGCGCGCCGGTGATCGTCGGCACGGACGTGTAGCCGAGCCCCTGGAGGGCACCGCGCACGGCGAACAGCACTCCGAGCACCACGTACCAGGAGCCGTTGACCCGCAGGTAGTACGCCGCCATGTCGACGACGGTCTCCTCGCCGGGGCCGACGAAGAGTCGGACGAGCACCGGGCCCGCGAACGCGATGAACGCGCCGAGCACGGCCGCCCCGCCGGCGGTGATCGCCACGGCCTGGCTGACGCCCGACCGGATGCGGTCGGGCAGGCGCGCGCCGAGGTTCTGCGCCGCGTACATCGACGCCGCGATGCCCATCGAGCCCAGGAAGGCGATCGTGAAGTTGTCGACGCGCGTGGCGGTCGTGTACGCCGCGACGGCGTCCGGGCCCAGGTCGTTGAGCCGCACCTGCACGGCCAGGATGCCGATGGCGATGATCGACGCCTGGAAGCCCATGGGCAGGCCGAGGCGTAGGTGGGTGCGCAGCTCGGCGGGCGTGACGTGCCAGTCCTCGCGGTGCACGTGCAGCGTCGGCACGCGCCGGCGGACGTGGACCAGGCACATCGCGACGGCGCTGGCCTGCGCGACGCCAGTGGCCAGTGCCGCGCCGCCCACGCCGAGGCCGAGCCCGGGGACCGCGCCGATGACGAGCGCGATGTTGAGCAGGCAGCTCACGACGAGGTAGATCAGCGGGGTCCGCGAGTCGCCGATCGCCCGCAGGATCGCGGCGAGGAAGTTGAAGAACATCATCGTCGAGCCCGCGAGGAAGCTGACGACGGCGAACGTCGTCGCCTGGCCGAGCAGCTCGGGCGGCGTGCGCAGCAGGCGGAGCGCGGGCTCGGCCAGCAGGGGAGCGACCACGGTGATCACCACGCTCAGGCCGCCGGTCAGGATCGTCCCGGCCGCCACCGAGCGCCGCACCCCCCGCGCATCGCCCGCGCCGAAGGCCTGCGCCGTCGGGATGGCGAAGCCGGAGGTCGTGCCCCAGGCGAAGCCCAGCAGCAGGAAGATGAAGCTCCCGGTGGCGCCGACGGACGCGAGCGCGTCGACGCCGAGCACCCGGCCGACGACCATGGCGTCGGCGATCTGGTACGCCTGCTGCACCACGTTGCCGAGCAGGAGCGGCACCGCGAACGCGAGGATGACGCGCCACGGCCGTCCGGTGGTGAGGGGCGTGGTCATGCGGGTACTCCGGTGGGGGTCGTGGGATCGGGCGGCGAGCGGGTCGCCGTCGACCGCTGCACCTATCGAATCGTTCCGATCAGTGTTGGCGCAAGTCAATTGCGGGGGTGATCCTCGTCACCGCCGCCCGTGCCACCCGGGCGCCGACGGGCGATGATGGAGCCATGGGCCAGGTGCACTCACTGGCGGGCAGGCTCCTCGTCGCGACGCCCCAGCTCGGCGACCCGAACTTCCGGCGCGCGGTCGTCCTGCTGCTCCGGCACGACGACGAGGGCGCCCTCGGTGTGATCCTCAACCGCCCGCTGGCCGTGCCCACCGGGGAGGCACTGCCGTCCTGGCACGACGCCGTGACCCCGCCGGCGTCCCTCTTCCAGGGTGGGCCCGTGGGCCTGGACGGTGCGCTCGGGGTCGCCACGCTCGTGCCGGCCGCCGAGAGCGACTCCGTGGACCGGCTGACGGGGCCGTTCGGGCTCGTCGACCTCGACGCCGACCCCACGGGCGGCCTGCCCGGCGTCACCGGGATCCGGGTCTTCGTGGGTTGGTCGGCCGACCAGCTCGAGGGCGAGGTGGCCGCAGGTGACTGGTACGTGCTCGACGCCCGGCCGGGCGACGTCACGACGCCCGAGCCCCAGCTCCTCTGGCGGCAGGTGCTGCGCCGCCAGGGCGGGATGCTCGCCATCGTCTCGACGTTCCCGGAGGACCCGAGCCTGAACTGACCGGCGCCTTGCCGGGGGCGGTATCCGGCAGGTGATCCTATGTTTGCACCGAGTGCAACAATGCACCTAGTGTAGAGACGTGCCCGACGTCGTCCCCATCGACCGCCGTGCGGCGCTCAAGCAGCGCTCGCGCCAGGCGATCGTCGACGCCGCCGCGGCCCTGCTCGAGGAGCAGGGGGGCCAGCGCTTCACGGTCGACCAGCTGGCCGAGCGGGCCGACGTCTCCCGGCGCACGATCTTCAACTACTTCGCGACGCTCGACGACGTCGTGACGGCCGTCTGCAGCGACCTGCTCGGCGCGCTCGTCGACACGTTCGTCGCGAACGCCCTGGCCGTACCCGCGAAGGACGACACCCCCGCCGCGATGTTCGACGAGGTGGCGAGCGCGCTGCGGACCACCGAGCTCGTCGGCCCGATGGCCTACCTCACCCGGGTGCTGGGTGGCCCCGACCAGCGCGTGGACCTCGAGGCACCGTGGGCGGCCACGCTGCTCCTGCGGTCGTTCAACCAGGTCAGCCGCCGGTTCGCGGACGCGATGGCCGTACGGCACCCGAGCGCGGACGCCCTCGAGGTCCACCTCCTCGTCAACGCCCTGACGAGCGGCCTCATCGTCCTCTACTACCACTGGCTCGCGGCCACGGGTGCGGCCGACAACGAGGCGTCCCGCAAGGCGTGGGACGCCTACCTGGAACGGATGCTGGCCGCCGTCGCCACCGGCTACGGCGCGGCGCCCGCGCACTGACCCTCGCCGATCGACGTCGATCCGCGACCACTGCACCACCCACCGAAGAAGGACGACATGGCAGAGCTCCTCTACCGCCTCGGCCGCTTCAGCGCGCGCCGCGCCCGCACGGTCATCGCCGCGTGGCTCGCCGTGCTGGCGGCCGCGGGCGCGGCGTACGTGGTCGCGGGCGGCACGCTCGCGAGCGGCTTCACCATCCCCGACACCCCGACGGCGGAGGTCACCGCCCGCCTCGAGGAGCGGTTCCCCGAGGCGTCCGGGGCCACCGGCACCGTCGTCATGAGCACGCGTGACGGGTCCGCGTTCACCGCCGAGCAGCAGGCCGCGATCAGCGACCTCGTCGGCCGCGTCACCGCGCTGGACGGCATCGCGAACGTCGTCGACCCGTTCGCCACCGAGGCGGAGCGCGCGGCGCAGACCGAGGAGATCGCCCAGGGCCGCGCCAGCCTCGAGGAGGGCTTCGGCCAGCTCGAGCAGGCCCGCACCCAGGTGGAGGCTGGCCGGGCGCAGCTCGATGCCGCTCAGGGCCAGCTGGACGAGGGGCAGCGCCAGCTCGACGAGGCGCAGGCCCAGCTGGACGCCGCACGCGCGCAGGCGGAGGCGGCGGGCATGGCGGCGCAGGCCGCGCCGCAGCTCGACGCGCAGCAGGCGCAGCTCGACGCCCAGCAGGCGCAGCTCGACGCGCAGCAGGACGCCGTCGACGCGCAGCGCGCGGAGCTCGAGCAGGGCGCCGAGGACGTCGAGGCGGGCCAGGCCATCCTCGAGCGGGAAGGGCAGCGCCTCGAGCTCGGAGCCGGGCTGCTGGAGATGGCGGCGCAGATCCGTCAGGTGTCTGAGGACGGCTCGGCCGCCGTCGTCACCGTCGTCTTCGACAACGTGACCTTCGAGGTGCCCGAGGAGGTCCAGCAGTCCGTGCTCGACGCGTTCCGCGCGGCGTCCATCGACGGCGTGGACGTCGACTTCACCTCCGGGATCGCCATGGAGGTGCCCAACATCCTCGGCATCGGCGAGCTGGTGGGTGTGCTGGTCGCGGCCGTCGTCCTGCTGGTCATGCTCGGGACGCTCGTCGCAGCCGGCCTGCCGATCCTCACGGCCGGCATCGGCGTGGCCATCGGTGCGCTCGGCGCGCTGGCGTTCTCCGGCGTCGTCGACATGGTCTCCGTCACGCCGGTGCTGGGCGTGATGCTCGGGCTCGCCGTCGGCATCGACTACTCGCTGTTCATCCTCAACCGGCACCGCCGCCAGCTGAAGCAGGGCTACGACGTCGACGAGTCCATCGGGCTCGCCAACGGGACCTCCGGCAACGCCGTGGTGTTCGCC
>JAEZBT010000173.1 GCA_023426865.1 Actinomycetes bacterium | reverse complement strand
CCGACGACCTGGCCGACGCCGTCGGGCACCTGCTCGCCGGGCGCGCCGACGCCCTCCGGCCGGTGCGGATCGCGGGGATCGCGCACGCCCGGGTGCCGGGGCCCGCGGACCTCAGCGCGCCGGCGTCGTGAGGAAGATCGCGAACATCTCCGGGTTGTGGGCGTGCACGATCGCGAGGAACACGACCGCGTCGAACAGCAGGTGCACGATCAGCACGTAGGTCAGCGACCCGGTGCGCGCGAAGATCGCCCCCTGCAGCAGCGCGAACGGTGCGGTCAGCAGCGGGCCCCACTCGCGGTAGCCGAGCTCCCACAGGAACGAGACGAAGATGACCGCCTGGAGCACGTTCGCGAGCCACACCGGGAAGTGCCGGCGCAGCAGCGCGAAGCACGTGCAGATGAAGAACAGCTCGTCCCACGTGCCCACCGCGTTGACTCCCACGAAGAACCGGGTGAGCTCGCCGCGGTCGGTGATGTGCGGCCAGTTCTCGTAGGCGCCGGAGCTGATGAAGTACCAGGGCAGGATCAGCCAGCCCAGCAGCGGCACCGCGACGAGGTAGGCCCTCTCCGCCCGCGGCCACTCGCGCCCGCCCCGCCACGGGAACCTGATCGCGCGGCGGTGGAGCACGAACCGGTCGAGGAGGAACGGGACGGCGACGGCCAGGGTGAGGGCGGTGCCGATGGCGATGAACCGGGGCCACGAGACGTCGGCCTCGACGGAGGTCGCGCTGACGATCGCGATGCCCGCGCCGATGAGCGTCAGGTCCTTCGTCAGTCCGTGGTCCGTGTCGCCGGACGTGCGGTCGAGCGCCCACGCGACCGCGAGGGAGCCGGCGAGCACGAACCACCCGAGCGGTCGCGCGTGCACCGCGAACAGCAGGAAGGCGGACAGGGAGACGCCGGCGGCGGGCCAGATCGCCCGCCGGAGCGGTTGCGTGCGCGCGACGTCCACGACGTCCGACGCCGTCCCGGGCGCGGGCGGCGTCGCCGGGGCGGGGTGGGGGGCGGCGTCGGGCACCGATCAAGGATGCCGGGGGGAGGGCGCGCCCGCGCGTCGGGGGATCGAGCACCCGACCGTCGCCGAGACGTTCGTGCTGGCCAGCGCCGAGAAGGTGGGTGCGGCCTCGGCGGTCTCGGTGCCGGGACCCGTTGCGTGGAAGGTTTCCTGCGTCTGGCGCGGTGAACTCTCCGCGCAGGCATGACGTCGCGTCGACGACCCCCCGGCCGTGCCGATGACGCCCCCCGTGGTGGATCCGTCCCGCTTCCCGGGACGAATCCATCACGGCACCACACCTGGCCGCGGGCACAACATCTTGGGGGCGCGTCGGGTTGTCGCCACCACATGGTGGGGTCGCTGCTCCCGGAGCGACACGCCGCCGATCTCCGCGGCGTCGCGTGCGGCGCACGGGACGTGCGGGGACCAAGGTCCCCCGGAGTGCCCGGGCACCGGCCGAAGATCGCTCTTCGTCACCAGATCTGGTGGTGTGGATGCGGATCGACCACAAGATGTGCCGTCCGCGGGGTGCAGGGAGAGAGCGATGGCCGAGCCGACCCGTCCGACGCAAGGTGTCATCAAGCGCAACGGGGCCGCCGCGCCCTTCCGGCCGGAGCTCATCCGCTCCGCGATCGCCCGCGCCGGCCTGGCCACCGGCGCCACCGACGTGGACCACGCGGACGCCTACGCGGCGCCCGTCGCGGACCGTGTCCTCGCCCGCCTGGCCGCCGAGGGCACGGGGTACCCGCACGTCGAGCACGTCCAGGACCTCGTCGAGCAGGCGCTGCTCGACGCCGGCCACACCGGCACGGCCCGCGCCTACATCGCCTACCGCGAGCAACACGCCCGGTTGCGCGAGGACGCGCGGACCGTCGTCGAGGTCGAGTCATCGGTCAACGAGTACCTGGACCGCAGCGACTGGCGGGTCAACGCGAACGCGAACCAGGGCTACTCGCTCGGCGGGCTCATCCTCAACACGGCGGGCAAGGTCACCGCGAACTACTGGCTGTCGCACGTCTACCCGCCGGAGGTCGGTCACGCCCACCGCGACGGCGCGATCCACATCCACGACCTCGACATGCTCGCCGGCTACTGCGCCGGCTGGTCGCTGCGCACGCTGCTCACCGAGGGTCTCAACGGGGTGCCCGGCAAGGTCGAAGCCGGCCCGCCGAAGCACTTCTCCTCCGCCGTCGGCCAGATCGTGAACTTCCTCGGCACGATGCAGAACGAGTGGGCGGGCGCGCAGGCGTTCAGCTCGTTCGACACCTACATGGCACCGTTCGTGCGCGTCGACGCCCTGGACTACGACGCCGTCCGGCAGGGGGTCCAGGAGCTCGTCTACAACCTCAACGTGCCGTCCCGGTGGGGTACCCAGACGCCGTTCACGAACCTCACGTTCGACTGGACCTGCCCGGAGGACCTGCGCGAGCAGGTGCCCGTCATCGGCGGGGTGGAGCAGGACTTCACCTACGGCGAGCTGCAGGCCGAGATGGACCTGATCAACCGCGCGTACATCGACGTCATGACGACGGGCGACGCGTCCGGTCGGGTGTTCACGTTCCCCATCCCGACGTACAACATCACGCGCGACTTCCCCTGGGAGTCGCCGAATGCAGATCTGCTGTTCGAGATGACCGCCAAGTACGGGCTGCCCTACTTCCAGAACTTCATCAACTCCGACCTCGAGCCGAACCAGATCCGGTCCATGTGCTGCCGCCTCCAGCTCGACCTGCGGGAGCTGCTCAAGCGCGGCAACGGCCTGTTCGGCTCGGCGGAGCAGACCGGCTCACTCGGCGTCGTCACCGTGAACTGCGCCCGCCTCGGGTACACCCGCCGCGGCGACGAGGCCGGGCTGCTCGCCGAGCTGGACCGGCTGCTCGTGCTGGCCAAGGAGTCGCTGGAGATCAAGCGCAAGGTCATCGGCCGCCTCATCGACGAGGGACTGTTCCCCTACACGCGGCGCTACCTGGGCGCGGGCCTGCGCAACCACTTCTCGACCATCGGCGTGAACGGGATCAACGAGATGATCCGCAACTTCACCGCCGACGCCCACGACATCACCAGCCCCGAGGGTCACGCGATGGCCGTGCGGCTGCTCGACCACGTGCGCGCGCGCATGGTCGAGTTCCAGGAGGCGACCGGGCACCTGTACAACCTGGAGGCCACCCCGGCGGAGGGGACGACGTACCGGTTCGCCAAGGAGGACCGCCGCCGGTTCCCCGACATCCTGCAGGCGGGCACGGCGGACAACCCGTACTACACGAACTCCTCCCAGCTCCCGGTCGGCTTCACCGACGACCCGTTCGAGGCCCTGGACCGCCAGGACGAGCTGCAGAGCAAGTACACGGGCGGCACGGTGCTGCTCCTGTACATGTCGGAGCGGGTGTCGTCGGCGACCGCGTGCCGCGAGCTCGTGCGCCGGGCCCTCGCCACGCACCGGCTGCCGTACCTCACGGTCACCCCGACGTTCTCCATCTGCCCGACGCACGGGTACCTCGCCGGCGAGCACGTGACCTGCCCGCGCTGCGCGGAGGCCGACCCGGCCGCGGCGCCCGTCGTCTGCGAGGTCTGGACGCGCGTCATGGGCTACCACCGGCCGGTGAGCTCGTTCAACGTGGGGAAGAAGGGTGAGCACGCCGAGCGGGTGCACTTCGTCGAGGGCCGGGCGCTCGGCGCCGACCGTGAGCCGGAGCTCGTCGGTGGCTGAGCGGACCACGGGCCGGGCCGACGATCTCGCGATCGCCGGCCGGGCCCGCCTGTCCACGTGCGACTGGCCGGACCGGCTCGTGGCCACGGTGTTCCTGCAGGGCTGCCCGTGGCGGTGCACCTACTGCCACAACCCCGAGCTGCTCGACCCGCGGATGCCGGGGACGGTGCCGTGGTCGCAGGTGATGGACCTGCTGGGGCGCCGTCGGGGGCTGCTCGACGGGGTGGTGTTCTCCGGCGGTGAGCCGACGCGTCAGGCCGGGCTCGCCGACGCGATGCGCCGAGTGCGCGAGGCCGGGTTCGCCGTCGGGCTGCACACGGGTGGCGCGTACCCACGGCGGCTGCGCGAGGTGCTGCCGCTGGTCGACTGGGTCGGGCTGGACGTCAAGGCCCCCGCGGCCCGCTACGCGGCGGTGACCGGCGTCGCGGCGAGCGCGGAGGCGGCGTTCGCGTCGCTGCGGCTGGTGCTGGAGTCGGGCGTGGCGGTGCAGGTCAGGACCACGGTGGACCCGTCGGTGCTCGGGGAGGGCGACGTCGCCGCTCTGGCGGAGACGCTGCGCGCGATGGGCGTCCGCGACCACGTGCTCCAGGAGATGCGCACGACGGGCGCCCGCCCGGACCGGCTCGCCGCGGGCTGAGGGCGCGCGGAGGTGGCGGCCTGGGCCGCCGGCCTGTCGAGGGGGCGCTCGGGGGGCCCGGGGGGGGGGGGCGG
>JAEZBT010000455.1 GCA_023426865.1 Actinomycetes bacterium | reverse complement strand
GCCTCGGGGACTGAACGGCGGTGCTCGCGGGCGCCCGGCGCCCGGGGGCCCTACCGTGATCACATGACCTTCCGGGAGGGCGGCAGCTTCGAGGGTGGCCGGGTGCGCACGCGGCGTGGCGCGGGTGGCGCGGCGGCGGGCGGCGGCATCGGGCTGGCCATCGTGGCCTTCCTGATCTACCAGTTCACCGGCGTCGACGTGAGCAGCCAGCTCGCCGGGCTCCAGGACGTGACAGGGGCCGGCGCGAGCAGCGGGCAGGTCGGCGAGGTGGCCGAGTGCTCCGCGGCCGACGCGAACACGAACCGCGAGTGCCGCCTCTCGGCGACCCTCTACACGCTCGACGCGTTCTGGGCGGAGACGGCCGCCGCCTCCGGCACCCCGTTCGACATTCCCGAGGCCGAGTCGTTCGAGGGCGCGACGACGACAGCCTGCGGCAGCGCTTCGTCGTCGACCGGGCCGTTCTACTGCCCGCCGGACCAGACGATCTACATGGACGTGGGCTTCTTCGACCTGCTCCAGAGCGAGTTCGGCGCCGAGGGCGGACCGTTCGCCGAGATGTACGTCATCGCGCACGAGTACGGCCACCACATGCAGAACCTCATGGGCACGATGGACGGCCTGGACCGCCGCGACACCGGGCCCACGTCGGACAGCGTGCGCCTGGAGCTCCAGGCCGACTGCTACGCGGGCCTGTGGGCACGCGACGCGGCCACGCGCGTCGACCCGGAGACCGGCCGGACGTTCCTCGTGCCGCCGACGACCGAGGACCTGCAGCGTGCGCTCTCGGCGGCCGCCGCGGTCGGCGACGACCACATCCAGGAGTCCTCGGGCGGCGGGGTCGACCCCGACACCTGGACGCACGGCTCGAGCGAGCAGCGCCAGGCCTGGTTCGCCGCGGGCTACAACGAGGGCGCCCTCGATGCGTGCGACACGTTCGCCGCCTCGGACCTCTGACGACCGGTCACACGGGGCGCACCCGGCGCCCCTGCGGGCCGCTCAGACGTTGAAGCCCAGGGCGCGCAGCTGCGCCCGGCCGTCCTCGGTGATGCGCTCGGGGCCCCACGGTGGCATCCAGACCCAGTTGATCCGGAAGCCCGTGACGAGGCCGTCGAGCGCCTGGCCCGCCTGGTCCTCGATGACGTCCGTCAGCGGGCACGCCGCCGACGTCAGCGTCATGTCGATGACGACGTGGTTGTTCGGGTCGATCGCCACGCCGTAGACGAGGCCGAGGTCGACGACGTTGATCCCGAGCTCGGGGTCGATGACGTCGCGCAGCGCCTCCTCGACGTCCGCCGCGTTCGGGATGCTGGTGGCCTGTGCGCTCATCACGCCTCCTCCGTGCTCGTGGTGCTCGTGGTGCTCGTGGTGCCGACGCCTGCCTGGAGCAACGCATCGCGCAGCGCCATCCATCCCAGGAGGGCGCACTTCACGCGTGCGGAGTACTTCCCGACGCCGGTGAAGGCCGTCGCGTCGCCGAGGCGGTCCTCGGCGGCCTCGTCGTGCAGGCCCTCGCCACGGGTGTGCAGGAGCGCCCGGAAGTCCTCCCCGAGCGTCTCCACCTGCGCGATCGGCAACCCCTCGACCAGCTCCGACATCACCGAGATGGACGCCTGCGAGATCGAGCAGCCCTGACCGTGCCAGGTCACGCGCTCGAGTGCGCCCTCCGCGGTCAGGTGCACCCGGAGGCGCACCTCGTCGCCACACGTCGGGTTCACCTGGAACGACTCTCCCGCGTACGGCTCGGCGAGGCCCTTGCCGTACGGGTCCTTCGCGTGCTCGATGATGAGCTGCTGGTAGAGCTGCTCCATCGCCCCGCTCATGCCGCGCCTCCCAGTCCGAAGAACGGCCGGACGGTGGTCAAGGCTGCGCCGAACGCCGCGACCTCCTCCGCCGTCGTGTACACCCCGGCCGACGCGCGGCTGGTCGCCGCCACCCCGAAGCGCCGGTGCAGCGGCTGCGCGCAGTGGTGCCCCACGCGGACCGCGACGCCGGCGTCGTCGAGCACCTGCCCGACGTCGTGCGCGTGCACCCCGTCGACGACGAACGAGACCACGGCCACCCGGTCGCGGACGTCGGCCGGACCGATCAGCCGCACGCCCGGGACGGCGGCGACGGCGTCCAGCAGGAGCCGCGTCATCTCGGCCTCGTGCTCGGCCACGGCAGCCATGCCCAGTTCGCGCAGGTAGCGCGCCGCCGCGCCCATGCCGACGGCCTGCGCGACCATCATCGAGCCCGCCTCGAAGCGCTGCGGCGGGGGCGCGAACGTCGTGGACTCCATGGTCACGACCTCGACCATCGAGCCGCCGGTGAGGATCGGCGGCATGGCCTCGAGCAGCTCGCGGCGTCCGTAGAGGGCGCCGACGCCCGTCGGGCCGTACATCTTGTGTCCCGAGAAGGCCGCGAAGTCCACGCCGAGGGCCCGGACGTCCACCGGCAGGTGCGGGACGCTCTGGCAGGCGTCCAGGACCGTCAGCGCGCCCACCTCGCGGGCCCGGGCCACGAACGCGGGCACGTCGGCGACGGCGCCCGTCACGTTCGAGACGTGCGCGAACGCCACGACCTTGGTGCGGTCGGTGACGGCCGTCGCGAGCTCGTCGGTCCGCAGTCGGCCGTCGTCCCCCACGCCGATCCAGCGCAGCGTGGCGCCGGTCCGCGCGGCGAGCTCCTGCCACGGCACGAGGTTCGCGTGGTGCTCGGCCTCGGTGACGAGGATCTCGTCGCCCGGGGCGAGCGCGAACCTGCGCGCCGCCGCACCGCCCCGCCCGGCCGTCGCGTTCGACATCGCGTACGCGACCAAGTTGATCGCCGCGGTGGCGTTCGACGTCCACACGACCTCGTCCGTCTCGGCCCCGACCAGCACCGCGACGTCCACGCGTGCGGCCTCGAACGCGTCGGTGGCCTCCTCGGCGAGCTGGTGGGCGCCGCGGTGCACGGCGGCGTTCCGCTCGGTGTAGAAGTCCAGCTCCGCGTCGATCACCACGTCGGGCTTCTGCGACGTCGCCGCGGAGTCCAGGTAGACGAGCGGTCCGCCGCCCCGCACGGTCCGGCGCAGCAGTGGGAAGTCCGCGCGGACGGCCGCGAGCTCGCCGGGCGACAGGTGCGCGCCGGCGGGCCTCGGGTCGAGGGTGGTGGTCATCGCGACCTCCCGGTGGTGGTGGCTGGGACTGGCGGGTCCGGGGCGACGGTCCCGGTCAGGCGCTCGTCGCGAGGAACCGGTCGTACCCCTCGGCCTCGAGGCGCTCGGCCAGCTCGGGCCCGCCCTCCTCGGCGATGCGACCGTCGACGAACACGTGCACGAAGTCCGGCTCGATGTAACGCAGGATCCGCGTGTAGTGGGTGATGAGGAGCACGCCGACGTCGCCGCCGGCCTTGACGCGGTTGACCCCCTCGGAGACGACGCGCAGGGCGTCGACGTCCAGGCCGGAGTCGGTCTCGTCGAGGATCGCGATGCGCGGCTTCAGCAGCTCCATCTGGAGGATCTCGTGGCGCTTCTTCTCGCCGCCGGAGAAGCCCTCGTTGACGTTGCGGTCGGCGAACGCCGGGTCCATGCGCAGCTGCTCCATGGCGGTGCGCACGTCCTTGACCCAGTGCCGCAGGGCCGGGGCGTGGCCGTCGATGGCGGTCTTGGCGGTGCGCAGGAAGTTCGACACCGACACGCCGGGCACCTCGACGGGGTACTGCATCGCGAGGAACATGCCCGCGCGGGCGCGCTCGTCGACGGACATCGCCAGGACGTCCTCGCCGTCGAGGGTCACCGTGCCGGACGTGATCGTGTACTTGGGGTGGCCGGCGAGCGAGTAGGCGAGGGTGGACTTGCCCGAACCGTTCGGGCCCATGATGGCGTGGGTCTGGCCGGACGACACCGTGAGGTCGACGCCGCGGAGGATCGGCTTGTCGCCCTCCTTGGTCTCGACGCTGACGTGCAGGTCGCGGATCTCGAGCGTGGACATGTCTCTCCTCAGGCGATGGTCACGTCGACGTCGACCAGCACGCGGTCGCCGTCGAGGGTCACGGGGTACACGGGGACGGGCTTGGTGGCGGGCAGCGAGAGCGGCTTGCCGGTGCGCAGGTCGAACGTCGAGCCGTGCAGCCAGCACTCGATCGTGCAGCCGTCGACCTCCCCGTCCGAGAGCGACACCTGGCCGTGGCTGCAGATGTCGGAGATCGCGTGGAACTCGCCGCCGGAGTCGCGGACCACGGCCACCTCCACCGGCGCGCCGTCGACGCCGTCGAGCTCGACGCGCAGGGCCGTGCCGACCGGCACGTCCTCGGTCATACAGGCGAGCTGAGCGGTCACGGCAGGACCTCCGCGTCCGCGGGCGCGACGGTCGCGAGCGCGCTCATCGTGCGCTCGAGCTCGCCCTCGATCGCGGCGATGAGGCGCTCCTCCACGGCCGGGACGCCGATCTGCTGGATGAGCTCGGCGAAGAACCCGCGGACGACCAGGCGCCGCGCGTCCTCCTCGGGGATGCCGCGGGCGCGCAGGTAGAAGAGCTGCTCGTCGTCGAACCGGCCGGTCGCCGAGGCGTGCCCCGCGCCCTCGATGACACCCGTCTCGATCTCGAGGTTCGGCACCGAGTCGGCGCGCGCGCCGTCGGTGAGCACGAGGTTCCGGTTGAGCTCGTAGGTGTCGGTGCCCTCGGCGACCGCGCGGATGAGCACGTCGCCCACCCAGACGGCGTGCGCGCCGGCGCCCTGGAGCGCGCCCTTGTAGGCGACGCGAGAGCGGCAGGACGGCACCGCGTGGTCGACGAACAGCCGGTGCTCGAGGTGCTGGCCGGCGTCCGCGAAGTACAGGCCGACGCCCTCGAACTCGGCGCCCTCCCCCGTGAACGCGACGTCCGGCGTGATGCGAACGACGTCGCCACCGAGCGTCACCACGACGTGCCGGACGTGCGCGTCGCGGCCCAGGCGCACCCGGTGCGAGGCCGCGTGGAGCGAGCCCGCGTCCCAGTCCTGGATCGACACGAGTGTGAGGTGCGCGCCGTCCTCGGCGACGACCTCGACGGTCTCCCCCACGGCCGCGGGGCCGACGTGGTCGATGACGACGATCGCCTCGGACAGCTCGCGGGCGTGCACCAGCAGGTGCACGGCGGCGGCGTCCTCGTTGCCGGAGACGCCCTCGACGCGGATGCTCACCGGCTCGGAGGCGACGGCCTCGCGACCCACGGTGACGACCGTCGACTCGCTGAACGACGCCCACGCGACGGCCGCCGCGCGGTCGCCGGGGACGCCGGCGGTGCCCAGCCGCGCGTCGTCCCGGCCGACGATCTCCACCGAGACCTCGGGCGGGTTGACGACCGTGACGAGCGCACCGGTCCCGGCGAGCCCTGTGCCGGTGGGGTCGAGCACCGGCGCGAGCCGGTCGACCGGCGTGAACCGCCACTCCTCCTCGCGCCCGGTGGGCAGCGGGAAGTCCGCCACGTCGAACGACGCGAGCCGCGCGGCGCGCGAGGCCTCGGGGACGCCGCCGCGGCCGTGGCTGTGCGCGGCGTCGGCCTGGGCGCGCGAGTGGTCGGTGGACAGGTCTGTCGTCATTCCGGTCTCCGGTTCGGGGGTCGAGCGAGGGTCGGTCGTGGGCGCGCCGGTCGTCATCAGCCGACCGAGCCCTCCATCTGGAGCTCGATGAGGCGGTTGAGCTCGAGCGCGTACTCCATGGGCAGCTCGCGCGCGATCGGCTCGACGAAGCCGCGCACGATCATGGCCATCGCCTCGGTCTCGGGCATGCCGCGCGACATGAGGTAGAAGAGCTGATCCTCGCTGACGCGGGAGACCGTCGCCTCGTGGCCCATCGAGACCTCGTCCTCGCGGACGTCGACGTACGGGTAGGTGTCCGAGCGCGAGATCTGGTCCACGAGCAGCGCGTCGCACAGCACGTTCGAGGCGGAGTACTCGGCCCCCTCGAGCACCTGCACGAGGCCCCGGTACGACGTCCGCCCGCCACCGCGCGCGACCGACTTGGAGATGATCGAGCTCGAGGTGTGCGGCGCCGCGTGCACCATCTTGGCGCCCGCGTCCTGGTGCTGGCCCTCGCCCGCGAAGGCGATCGACAGCGTCTCGCCGTTGGCGTGCTCGCCCATGAGGTAGATGGCCGGGTACTTCATCGTCACCTTGGAGCCGATGTTGCCGTCGACCCACTCCATGGTTGCGCCCTCGGCCGCGGTCGCCCGCTTCGTGACGAGGTTGAACACGTTGTTCGACCAGTTCTGGATGGTCGTGTACCGCACTCGGGCGTTCTTCTTCACGATGATCTCGACCACCGCCGAGTGCAGCGAGTCGGACGAGTAGATCGGCGCCGTGCAGCCCTCGACGTAGTGCACGTAGGAGCCCTCGTCGGCGATGATCAGCGTCCGCTCGAACTGGCCCATGTTCTCGGTGTTGATCCGGAAGTAGGCCTGCAGCG
>JAEZBT010000450.1 GCA_023426865.1 Actinomycetes bacterium | reverse complement strand
CCGGGGCGGTGGGGGGCCGGGGCCCCGGCCTCGCCCGGGCCCCAGACCCATCCGGCGCTAGCGCTGCAGCGTCAGCAGACCCGGGCGGTACGGCAGCAGGCCGTAGTCGCCGCCCGAGCTGGGGCTGCGCCCCTGGTAGAGGAGCTGGAGGTTGCACGGGTCGACCGTCATCGTCTGGTCGGCGCTCACCCGCAGCAGCTCACCGTGACTGATGTCGTTGGTCCAGGTGGCCCCGCTGTTCGCCTTCCCCGCGAACGGGTTGCTCTCGCTCGTGGCCTGCGGCGTCCAGCTCCCGTTCAGGCTGGTGGCCGTGAACGAGCGGAAGTACCGCCCCTGCGAACCGATCGCCTCGACGATCATCAGGTACCGGTTCTGGCCCTGGAGCTTGTACACCTGCACAGCCTCGAACAGGTTGTTCGTGGAGTCGCTCATGACCACCGTCGACGACGAGCCGAAGCTTCCCGGGAAGTTCCCGATCGGCATCGACGCCCGGTAGATCCGGCCGTTGTCGCCGGCGAAGAACAGGTACATGTTCTGGCCGTCTCCGATGAGCGCCTGGTCGATCGGGCCGGTCGAGGAGTTCGAGATGCTGCCGGAGAACAGCGTCTGCGGCGCGGACCAGCTGTTCACGTCCGCGGGGTTCGTGGACGTCCGGTAGGAGAACGCCGGCCCACCCCACTGGTACGCGAGCACCCACACGTTCTTCGGGGCGAAGTAGAACAGCGACGGTGCGACGGCACTGAACGGCATCTGGTTCTGGCTGGCCGAGGCCATCTGCGACCAGGAGGAGAAGAGGCCGAAGTTCATCGAGCCCCACGAGGTCCCGAAGTCGTGGGTCGTCGCGTAGACGAGCTGCTGGCCGTTGTACGGCGCGACCGTGAAGTCCTTCAGCGAGGCCCAGCCGGACCGCGGGTTCGCGAGCACGCCCGTCGACGACCAGCGGTAGGACGACGGGAGCGCGCAGGTGGCCGGGTCCGTCGGGGTCGGAGTGGGCGTCGGGGTGGGGGTCGGGCTGGGTGTGGAGCCACCGTCGACCCGCACCAGCTGCCACTGCTGGTTGGCGCCGCCCCAGCTCGTGTACTGGACGATGTTGGCGCCGTCGGCCGTCGAGGCGCCCTGCACCTCGATCGCCTTGCCCGAGTGGCGGCTGATGAAGGTCACGTAGCCGTTGCCGTTGTCCTGCACACTGAACTGCTGGTTCGCCTGGTTGTAGTCCCTGTACTGGACGATGGCGCCGCCGTTCGCGGTGGACCAGTTGTAGACGTCCAGCACCTTGCCCGACAGCACCGAACGGATCCGGTAGCTGCCGTTGCCCGAGTCGACGAACTGCCACTGCTGCTGCGCGCCGTCGTTGCGCGTCCACTGGGTGATCCGGGCGCCGTCGTTCATCGCGAGGTTGTACACGTCCAGGGCCTTGCCGCTGCCCCGGTTGATCAGCAGGTACGACGCGTTCGGGTCGATCGTCGCGGCCGTCGCGGCGGGCGCGGTGGCCAGTGAGAGGAGCCCGCCCGACAGGGCCAGGGCACCTGTGACGAGCGCGGCCGCCCACCGACGTCGGCGCCCCCCTGCCGGGCTCGCGATCATGGGCTCGCGGACTGGTCTCATGGTGCTCTCCTTCGGCCTCACGGTGCGCCGGTAGGTGCCGCGATACGAGAGCCTGGGGGTGGGCGTCGGGTCCGGACCGGCCGGCACGGCTCAGAAATGTGAGCCTTAACATTCCACGGCTCGCGCCGCAGGCGGCGGTTGCGGAGGTCGCTTAATCGGTTCACCACGGCGACTCCCCCGGCGTGTGCGCGGGTGGCCCCCCTCGGCACGGACCTGCGGCGAGAGGGATGCGTGCGGCTCGGCCTGGCGGGCCACCGAGCGTTCGCCCGACTGAACGGGACCAGGGTCGGGCACCGCGTGTCGAGGTCGCGCCAGCTGGTCAGCCGGCCCTCCCGCATCACCGTCCGTCCAGGTACTTTCTCCACAAACGCCCGTCTTTATGGTCGCGGGACGGGCGCCTCGGCGTTCGGTGCAGCACGCAGCGCGACCCCCGACCCGAACCGGCCCCTGCCAAGGAGACGACGATGTCCGCCGACCCGCCCACGCCGCGCGACCAGCTCACGTTCGACAACCCGGTCGAACGGCACGCCCACCCGAAGCCGCACGCGCAGTGGCAGCCGCTGCCCGGCCTCGACGCCGAGCTCGACCCGAAGGCCGACCACGGCGAGACGTCGTACCGCGGCACCGGTCGCCTGCCGGGGCGCAAAGCGCTGATCACCGGCGGCGACTCCGGCATCGGCGCGGCCGTCGCCATCGCGTTCGCCCGCGAGGGCGCCGACGTCGCGCTGTCCTACCTGCCCGAGGAGCAGGCGGATGCCGAGGCGATCGCCGGCGTCGTCCGGGCCGAAGGGCGCACCTGCGTGCTGCTGCCGGGCGACATCCGCGACCGGGGTTGGTGCCGGCGCCTGGTGGCCGAGGCCGTGGCCGGCCTGGGCGGGCTCGACATCCTCGTCAACAACGCGGCCCACCAGGTGTACCACCAGACGTTCGACGAGCTCGACGAGGCCGACCTCGACCGCACCATCCAGACCAACGTGTACGCGATGTTCTGGATCACCCGCGAGGGGCTCCCCCACCTCCCACCGGGCTCGACGATCGTCAACAGCACCTCCGTGCAGGGCTACAACCCGTCGCCGATGATCATCAACTACGCCTCGACCAAGTTCGCGATCATCGGCTTCACCAAGGCCCTGGCCGCCGACCTCGCCCCGCGCGGGATCCGCGTGAACGCGGTGGCGCCGGGGCCGGTGTGGACGCCGCTACAGGTCTCCGACGGGCAGCCGCCGGAGAAGCTCGACGGCTTCGGCGACTCGTCCTGGCTCGGGCGGACGTCGCAGCCGGTCGAGCAGGCGCCCGCCTACGTGTTCCTGGCGTCGCCGGAGTCGAGCTTCGTCGTCGGCGAGGTCATCAACGTCAACGGCGGCGCGAACGTGCCCTGAGCCGCGGCCGACCGGCCGTGACACACTCCCCCATGGCCTCGATCCTGCTGACCTCGATGCCGTTCGCCGGGCACGCCCGCCCGATCCGGGCCGTGGCCGGCGAGTTCGTGCGCCGGGGGCACGACGTGCGCGTGTATACCGGGCGGTCGTACGTCGCGCTGTTCGAGGAGGTCGGCGCGCGGGGCGTGCCGTGGCAGGCGGCGCCCGACTTCGACGAGCGCGACTACGCCGCGACGTTCCCCCGGATGCAGGAACGCAAGGGCGTCCGCCAGCTGCTGATCAACCTGGAGGACCTGTTCCTCGGCACCGCGCCTGCGCAGGCCGAGGACCTGCTCGCCGCCCACGACGACCAGCCTTGGGACCTGCTCGCCGGCGACCCGATGGCGCTCGGCACCCGCTTCGCCGCCGAGCGCCTCGGCGGCCGCTGGGCCACCGTCTCGCCCATCGCCGTCTGGCTCCCGGGCAAGGGCATCCCGCCGACCGGCCTCGGGCTCACCCCCCGCGGCGACGCTGTCGGGAAGGTGCGCGACGCCGTGCTCGGGGCCGCCTCGCGGGCCGGCAGCCGGTCGCTCGCCCGGGTGTACCAACGGACACGGCGAGCCGCGGGCCTGCCGCCCGACCGCGAGTCGTTCGCGACGCTCTGGTACTCCCCGCAGCTCGTGGTCGCCGCCGGCGCGGAAGGCCTCGACTACCCGCGCACGGACCTGCCCGCCCACATCCATTTCGCAGGCGACCTGACCGACGACGGCGCCGCCACCCCGCCGGGCGCACTGCCGGACTGGTGGGACGACGTCGTCCGCGCGTCCGTCCCGGTGGTGCACGTGACGCAGGGCACCGCGCACGTGGACGCCCGCGACCTGATCATGCCGACGATCGAGGCGCTGGCCGATGAGGAGGTTCTGGTCGTCGTCGGTTTGGGGCACCGGACCGACCCGCTGCCAGGACCGCTCCCGGCCAACGTGCGCGTGGCGCCGATGGTGCCGTATGCGGAGCTCCTGCCGAGGACGTCGCTCGTGGTCACGAACGGCGGCTACGGCGGCGTGCTGCAGGCCCTGCGTCACGACCTCCCGCTCGTCGTGGCGGGCGGCGACCTCGACAAGCCCGAGGTCGCCGCGCGTGTGGCCTGGCACGGCGCGGCGGTCGACCTGCGGACCGGGACGCCCAGCGCGTCGGCGGTCCGGACGGCGTGCCGGACCGTCCTCGGGG
>JAEZBT010000409.1 GCA_023426865.1 Actinomycetes bacterium | reverse complement strand
GTGCCCGCCCGCGCGACCGGGCGGGCACGCCCGCGTCAGGCGACGGTCTCGGTCTCCTGGGCGGACCGCTCGTCAGCCGACGCCGCGCGCCGCCGGCGCACGTCCTGCAGCGACGTCCCGTAGTACGCCGCAGCCATCAGGTCCTTCATGTCGTCGAGCATCGGCATGCGCGGGTTCGCGGGCGCGCACTGGTCCTCGTACGACCGCATCGCGAGGTCGTCGAGCTTGCCGATGAACGCCTGCTCCGAGACGCCCTGCGCCTGGAACGACGGCGGGATGCCGACCGCGTCGCGCAGCCGCTCGACCGCCGCGGCGTAGGACTCGACGCCCTCCTCCGGGGTGGCGGCCGGCAGGCCCAGGTGCTTGGCGATCTGCTGGAACCGCTCCGGGGCGACGTAGTACTCGTACTTCGGCCAGCTCGTGAGCTTGGTCGGGACGGTGCCGTTGTAGCGGATCGCGTGTGGCAGGAGCGTCGCGTTCGTCCGGCCGTGCACCAGGTGGAACGTCGAGCCCACGGTGTGCGCCATCGCGTGCACGATCCCGAGGAACGCGTTGCCGAACGCCATGCCGGCGATGGTCCCGGCATTGTGCATCTTCTCCCGCGCCGTGACGGCGGCCTCCCCGCCCGTCACCGAGTCCTCGAGGTTCTCGAAGATCAGCTTGATGGCGTGCAGCGCCATGCCGTCGGTGAAGTCGTTGGCGTAGACGGACACGTAGGCCTCGGTGGCGTGCGTGAGGGCGTCGAAGCCGGAGTCGGCGGCGAGGAAGCCGGGCATCTTGCCCGTCAGCGCCGGGTCGACGATGGCGACCGTCGGCGTCAGCGCGTAGTCCGCGAGCGGGTACTTCACGCCGGTCTTCTCGTCGGTGATGACGGCGAACGGGGTGACCTCCGCGCCCGTGCCCGACGTCGTCGGGATGCAGACGAGCTTGGCGACCTCGCCGAGCGTCGGGAACTTGAACGCGCGCTTGCGGACGTCCAAGAACTTCTCCCGCATGTCGGCGAAGACGATCTCCGGGTGCTCGTACCGCAGCCACATGACCTTGGCCGCGTCCATCGGCGAGCCGCCGCCGAGCGCGATGATCGTGTCGGGGCCGAACTCGCGCATGAGCTCGGTGTTCCGGTTGACCGACGCGATCGTCGGCTCGGGCTCGATGTTGTCGATGATCTGCAGCGCGACCTTGCCCGGGCGCCGGTTGAGGACGTCGATGATGCGGTCGACGAACCCGAGCTTCGTCATCGTGGCGTCGGTGACGATCGTGACGCGGTCGACCCCGTACATGTCCTCGAGGTACCGGATGGCGTTCGGCTCGAAGTAGGTCTTCGCCGGCACCTTGAACCACTGCAGGTTGTTGTTGCGCCGGCCGATCCGCTTGATGTTGATGAGGTTCACCGCCGAGACGTTGTTGGACACCGAGTTCGCGCCGTACGAGCCGCAGCCGAGCGTCAGCGAGGGGATGAAGGAGTTGTAGATGTCACCGATGCCGCCCTGGGACGACGGCGAGTTCCAGATCACGCGGACGGCCTTGACGCGGCGGCCGAACTCCTCGGCGAGCAGAGCGTCCTCGGTGTGGATCGCTGCCGAGTGCCCGAGGCCGTCGAACTCCACCATGGCCTCGGCCATGAGCAGGCCCTGCTCGCGGGTCTCGGCGCGCAGGACGGCCAGGACGGGGCAGAGCTTCTCGCGGGTGAGCGGCTCGCCCGGGCCGACCTCGGTGACCTCGGCGATGATGATCGACGTGTCCTCGGGGACGGTGAAGCCCGCCATCTCGGCGATGCGCACCGGGGACTGGCCGACGACCGCGGCGTTGAGCTTGGCCCCGGCGCAGTTCGCGTCGGCGGCGGTGACGCCGAAGATGAGCTGCTCGAGCTTGGCCTTCTCCTCGGCGTTGCACCGGTACGCGTGCAGCCGGGCGAACTCGGTCATCGCGGCGTCGTAGATCTCGCCGTCGAGGATCGCCGCCTGCTCGGACGCGCAGACCATGCCGTTGTCAAAGCACTTGCTCATGACGATGTCGTTGATCGCGCGCTTGAGCTTGGCCGACCTCTCGACGTAGGCCGGCACGTTGCCGGCCCCGACGCCGAGCGCAGGCTTGCCGCAGGAGTAGGCGGCCTTGACCATCGCGTTCCCACCGGTCGCCAGGATCAGCGCGACGCCGGGGTGGTTCATGAGCTCGTTGGTGGCATCGATCGACGGCTGCTCGACCCACTGGATGCAGTGCTCGGGGGCGCCGGCCGCGACGGCGGCGTCGCGCACGACCCGGGCCGCCTCGACCGAGCTCGCCTGGGCGGACGGGTGGAACGCGAAGATGATCGGGTTGCGGGTCTTCAGCGCGATGAGCGACTTGAAGATCGCGGTCGAGGTGGGGTTCGTGACCGGGGTGACGCCGCAGATCACGCCCACCGGCTCGGCGATCTCGACGATGCCGTGCAGGTCGTCGCGGCCGACGATGCCGACGGTCTTGAGCTCGGCCATCGAGTGGGTCACGTGCTCGCACGCGAAGATGTTCTTGACGGCCTTGTCCTCGAAGACGCCGCGGCCGGTCTCGTCGACCGCGAGCTTGGCGAGCTCGCCGTGCTTGTTGAGCGCCGCCACCGAGGCCTTCTTGACGATGTGGTCCACGTCCTCCTGCGTGAAGGAGGCGTAGGCGGCGAGGGCCTTCGCGGCACCGCCGACGAGCGTGTCGATCGCGCTCGCGGGGGCCGATCGCTGGACGGTGACGGCGGCGTCGCCGCCGCTCTTTCGGTTGCTCACGGGGATCCTCCCGGGCCGGTCTGCTCTGTGGAGTGGATCGCCCTTGACCCGAGATCGACGCTAGGCGACGTGGGATGACTTTCCTTGTGCCGAAAGTCCCGGCGCAGACGGTTCTTTTTCACGGCGGGCCCCGGAAGTCGTCCCACCACTAGGCGCTCGGCGCCACTGGCACTCCTGGCCCGAGAGTGCTAACAATGGAGGCGTAGCCGCCCGGGTCGGAGCCCGTGCACCGCTGCCGTGCACGGCCCGGGTCCACGCGACGTCCCGGAGGGTCCGGGGCGCAGCAGGAGGAGGTGATGAGCGTGGCTACGCGTTACGACCCGTTCGCCGAGACCGCTCGGTGGATGGACCAGATGGTGGGTGCGATGCGCGACACGTCGGCGCTGAACGTGCCGGCGATGCCGATCGACCTCTACCGCGCCGGCGACCACTACGTGCTGCACGTCGACCTCCCGGGCGCGGACCCGGGGAGCGTGGACGTCAACGTCGAGGACCGCACCTTGACGATCCGCGCGGAGCGGACGGCCCGCACCGAGGCCGGCGTCCAGTGGTTGGCGCGCGAGCGCGCGACCGGCACGTACGTCCGCCAACTCACGCTGGGGCGGGGCCTGGCGCTCGACAAGATCACCGCGAGCTACGCCGACGGCGTCCTCACCCTGACGATCCCCGTCGCCGAGGAGGCCAAGCCGCGGCGCATCGAGGTGCAGCGCGGGCACGACACGGCGGCGATCGCCGGGCAGGCGCACGCGGAGGTGTCGGGCGCCTGAGTGGCCAGTCCGGGCGTCTACGTCCGGCTCACCGGTCGAGGCAGGCGGCCAGACGCCGTCCTGCCT
>JAEZBT010000396.1 GCA_023426865.1 Actinomycetes bacterium | reverse complement strand
GGGCGTCGTCGGGCCCCGCGGTCTCGACCTCGACCCACTCGACCGCCGCGCTCCCGCGCCGCAGCTCCGCGACGACGGCGTCCGGGTCGCCCGCGCGGCGGACCGTCACGGGGCGTGGCGCTCGAGGAACGCGTAGACCTCGGCCTCGTCGACCCCCGGGAACGTGCCCGAGGGCAGCGGGGCGAGGATCTGCGCGTGCACGGACGCGCTGGGCCAGGACTTCTCGGACCAGCGGTGGCTCAGCCGCGAGTCCGGCAGGCGGCAGCACGACGGGTCGGGGCACGTCGAGCGGGTGCGCGTCGTCGTCTCCCGGCCGCGGAACCACTTGGCCTGGGCGAACGGCACGCCCACGCTGATCGAGAACCCGCCGGTCGCCGTCCGGCCGGTCTGCGTGGAGGACCAGTAGGTGCCGGCGGGGGTGTCCGTGTACTGGTGGTACTCGGTCGTCCGGTCGCGCTCGGTGAAGGCCACCCGCGCGGGCCACTGCCGGCACACGAGCTGGCCCTCGACGGCGCCCGCCGCGTCGGTCGGCAGCGGCATCCCGTCGTTCTCGTAGGCCTTGTACAGCGCGCCGTCGTCGCCCACGCGCATGACGTGCAGCTTCAGGCCCAGGTGGGACGTGAGCAGGTTCGTCATCCGCCAGCCGGCAGTCTCGTGCGTCACGCCGAACGCGTCGCGGACGTCCTCGACGGCGAGGTCCCGGGCCCGCTTGGCCTCGGTCAGGAAGGCGACGGCGGCGCTGCGGGGGAGCAGGCAGGCGGCGGCGAAGTAGTTGATCTCGACGCGCTGGCGCAGGAAGTCGGCGTAGCTGCGGGGGTGGGAGTGGCCGAGCACCCGGTGCGCGATGGCCTGCAGCGCCAGCGAGCGCAGCCCGTGGCCGCCGGGGATCGACGACGGCGGCAGGTAGATCCGGCCGTTGGCCAGGTCGGTCACCGTGCGGGTCGAGTGCGGCAGGTCGTCGACGTGGATCAGCGTGAACCCGAGACGCTCGGCCATGAGGGCGACGCTCCGGTGGGTCAGGGCCCCGGCGGTGTACCCGCCCCAGCGCAGGGCCTCCTCGGCCGCGTCCTCGATCTCGGGCAGGTAGTTGTCGCGCTCGCGCATCCACGCGCGCAGCGCGGTGGTGACGCGGCGGGCCTCCTCGGGGGTGGCGATGGCGGCGTCGGCCCGGCGCGCGAGCTCGGCGTGCAGCCCGACGAGAGCCTCGAGCGCCTCGAGCGGCAGGGTCCGGGACGGCCGCACCGTGGGCAGGCCGAGCCCGCCGTAGAGCCCGCTGCGCTGGGCCCGCTCGAGCGCGATCTCGAGGGCGGCCCGGCGCGACGGCGGCTGGCTGGAGAGCAGATCGGGCATCCGCACGTCCAAGGCCGTCGCGATGCCCTGCAGCAACGTGAGTCGTGGCTCCCGGTGGCCGTTCTCGATGAGGGAGAGCTGGCTCGCGGTCCGGCCGACGGCTGCACCGAGCTGGTCGAGCGTCATGCCGCGCTCGGTGCGGAAGTGGCGGATGCGCCGGCCGAGCGTGAGGAGCTGTCCGCCGGGCGGCGCCGTCTCGTCGGGATCGGGCAGCGGGATCACCGGGCCGCGCGGCCCAGCGATCTCTGATTGTTCCACCATATGACTGTAACGAAAGGTTCCCGATTCTTCACACGCGCTCCGGTTGAAGGGAATACCGTGCCCCCTGCAGGCTGGAAAGGCACCGGCGGAACGCGACTCCGAGGAAGAGCCATGACCTTGCTGGACAGGACGCTGAGCACCACCGAGACCGCGACCGAGGCCGGGCGGGCCGACCGCCCGGCGGGGGCAGCCCCGACCGGGCACGCGGGGCTCGTCACCTGGGTGACGGGGGTGGCCGAGCTTCTCCAGCCGGACGAGGTCGTGTGGTGCGACGGCTCCGACGAGGAGTACGCACGCCTGTGCGACCTGCTCGTGGCGCAGGGCACGTTCGTGCGGCTGAACCCCGCCAAGCGCCCGAACAGCTTCCTGGCGCGCTCGGACCCGAGCGATGTCGCGCGCGTCGAGAGCCGGACGTTCATCTGCTCCGAGCGCGAGTCCGACGCGGGCCCGACGAACAACTGGCGCGAGCCGGCCGAGATGCGGGCCGAGCTCGCGGACGCCTTCCGCGGGTCGATGCGCGGCCGGACGATGTACGTCATCCCGTTCTCGATGGGACCGGTCGGCTCGCCGCTCGCGCAGTACGGCGTGCAGCTCACCGACTCCGCGTACGTCGTCGTGAACATGCACATCATGACCAGGGTCGGCACGGCGGTCCTGGACCAGCTCGGCACCGACGGCGACTTCGTGCCGGCCGTGCACAGCGTCGGCTACCCGCTGGTCGACGACGAGGGCGTGCGGCGGCCTGACGTCCTGTGGCCCTGCAGCGAGACGAAGTACATCGTCCAGTTCCCCGAGACGCGGGAGATCTGGTCGTACGGGTCCGGCTACGGCGGCAACGCGCTGCTGGGCAAGAAGTGCTTCGCGCTGCGCATCGCGACGGTCATGGGCCGGGACGAGGGTTGGCTCGCCGAGCACATGCTGATCCTGCGGCTGACGTCGCCCGCCGGCCGGGTGTTCCACCTGGCCGCGGCGTTCCCGTCGGCGTGCGGCAAGACGAACCTCGCGATGATCCAGCCGACGCTGCCGGGCTGGACCGCGGAGACCATCGGCGACGACATCGCGTGGATGCGCCCCGGCGGGCCCGGGACCGACGGGCGGCTGCGGGCCATCAACCCCGAGGCGGGCTTCTTCGGCGTCGCGCCCGGCACGGGCGAGTCGACGAACCCGACCGCGGTCGCGATGGTCGCGCGCGACACGATCTTCACGAACGTCGCCCTGACCGATGACGGCGACGTCTGGTGGGAGGGCCTGACGGACACCCCGCCGGACCACCTGGTCGACTGGCTCGGCCAGGACTGGACGCCCGGCTGCGGCCGGCCGGCCGCGCACCCGAACTCCCGCTTCACGGTGCGCGCGAGCCAGTGCCCGTCCATCGCGGACACCTGGGAGGACCCCGACGGCGTCCCGATCGACGCGATCTTCTTCGGCGGCCGCCGCGCGACGAACGTGCCGCTGGTGACCCAGGCGCGGTCGTGGGCGCACGGCGTGTTCATGGGCGCGACGATCTCGTCCGAGCAGACGGCCGCGGCCGAGGGCACGGTCGGCGCGCTGCGCCGTGACCCGTTCGCCATGCTGCCGTTCTGCGGGTACCACATGGCCGACCACTGGGCGCACTGGCTGCGGATCGGTGAGTGCCTCGGCGACGCCGCGCCCGCGCTGTTCTGCGTGAACTGGTTCCGCAAGGGCGAGGGCGGCCGGTTCCTGTGGCCGGGCTTCCGCGAGAACTCCCGCGTCATCGACTGGGCGCTGCGCCGGGTCGCGGGCGAGGCGGAGGCGCGCGAGACGCCCGTCGGGCTCGTGCCGGCCGAGGGCGAGCTGAACCTGACCGGCCTCGACCTGCCGGCCGAGGACCTCGCGGCGCTGTTCGCGGTGGACCCGGCCGCGTGGCGCCACGAGTGCGACCTCACGCAGGAGTGGTTCGACGTCTTCGGCGACCGTGTGCCCGGCGCGCTGACGGCCGAGCTCGAGCAGACGCGCTCGCGCCTGGGCTGACGGCGCCGCCTGCAGCAGGTTCGCCGCAGGCAGGCACGCAGCGGGCACGGGCTCCCCAGACTGGGCGGGCGGGGGCGCGCCCCCCCCCCCCCG
>JAEZBT010000394.1 GCA_023426865.1 Actinomycetes bacterium | reverse complement strand
GTGGTGTGACGCCCGGCGCCCAGGCCGGCACGACGCGCTCGCCGACGAGCGCCCACGTCCCCGCGAAGGCTCCTCCGACGAGGACCACGTGGGCGCCCCGGCTGACCTCGGCCCGGACGGCCGGCGGGACCACCGCGGGGTCCGCGGTGCCCGGGCCCAGCAGCCACTGGTCGTACTTCGGCAGCAGCCGGACGGCCGTCGACGGGCGCGCCGCGGCCAGGGCGTCGACGTCCTCGGCGAGCGCGTACCGCTCCTGGCCCGCCACGTCGACGGTCTGCACGCGGTCCCCGAGGGCGCCGAGCCACCGGGGGAGGTGCGCGCGACGGACGCCGAGCCCCTCGCCCAGCCAGTAGCCCAGGTTCGCCGACGACGCCGGCGCGTAGGCCCGCAGGTACGCCTCGACCGCCCGCGGGCCCGCCTCGTCCAGGTCCACGAGCCCCGTCCAGCCGGGTCCGGCGTCGGGGAGCTGGAACGTCGCCTCCCCGCCGCGCGGACGGCCGAAGCACAGGGCGCCCTGCCACGCGAGCGGCTTGAGGAAGGTGAGCGCAGGGTCCGTGAAGGCCCCGCCCAGGTGCGCGTACGCCGGCCGGGCCGTGACGGCCTCGGCGAGCTCCGCGCGCGTCATCGGGCCCCTGGCCAGCACCTCGCGGACGGTCGCGACCAGACCGGGCCAGTCCTCGGGCTGGAGGCCGTAGAACTCCCGCCAGCCGGCGCCCTCCCACATGCGGCTCGACGCGCGGAGGGCCAGGTGGACGGCGGCCGAGTCGGGCGTCATGAGATGGACGGCGCCGCGGAACGCGAAGGTCGCGAGGACGTCCCCGTCGTCGAGCGCCCGGCGGACGTCACCGGCCTCCGACGTGAGGCGCCGCGTGCGGATGCCGAGCTCGGACCACGTCGGGTCGAGCTGTGCCGCGACGGCACCGAGGGCATCGACCACGTCCCGCGTGCTCGCCGGCCGCACGGGCTCCAGGAGGTGGCGCTCCATGCGCCACGCGAGCGCCGCCGGCCAGGTCAGCGAGAGCATCACCGCAGGCTACGTGCCCGCCCCGGCCTGCGTCAGGAGCCGCGGGGCCGGTCAGAAGCTCCACTGCTGGTTGGCGCCGCCGTGGCACGTCCAGATGTTGAGTCGCTGGCCGTCCCGGATGGGCGTCCCGCCGACGGCGTCGAGGCACTTGCCGGCCTGCGGGTTCCGCAGGGTCCTGCTCGCGACGTCGTAGGTCCACTGCTGGGCCGCCGTGCCGTTGCAGGTCCACAGCTGGACGACCGTCCCGTCCGCGGTGCCACCCCCGGAGACGTCCAGGCACTTGCCCAGTGCACGGATGGTGCCGTCGCCGCCGCGGGTCCACTGCTGCGCCTGACCGCCGTTGCAGTGGGCGACCTGAGCGGGGTTCCCGTCGTGGGTCTGCGCCCACGGCACGTCCAGGCAGAGCGAGCTCGCGAGCCGGATCGTGCCGGTGCCCGTGGGCAGGGTGCCGGTGCCTGTGCCGCCGCCGGTGCCGCCGCCGCTGCCGTTGTCGAACACGCGGATGTAGTCGACCTTCATCTGCTGCGGGAACTGGGTCGAGCCATCCGGGTACCCCGGCCACTGCCCGCCGACGGCGACGTTGAGGATGAGGAAGTACTGCTGGTCGAAGACCCAGGTGTTCGCGCCGACGCTCGCGCGCGTGACCCGGTGGTACTGCTGGCCGTCGACGTACCAGGTGATCTCGCCCGGGCGCCAGTCGATGGCGAAGGTGTGGAAGGTGTCCGCGAAGGACCAGCCCTGCGGGTGCTGGTACATCCCGGTGATGCCCCCGCCGCCGGAGTAGCCGGGACCGTGGACGGTGCCGTGCACCCGGTGCGGCTCGTACCCGACGTTCTCCATGATGTCGATCTCGCCCGAGCCCGGCCACGTGACCTCGGGGAAGCCGGCGCCGAGCATCCAGAAGGCCGGCCAGATGCCCTGGCCGCGGGGGATCTGGATCCGCGCCTCGATCCGGCCGTACCGGAGCTCGTACCTGTCCTTCGTCGTCATCCGGGCCGAGGTGTACGAGCCGTCGGCCTCGCGCCGGGCCGTGATGACCAGGTTGCCCTGCCCGTCCAGGGCGGAGTTGGCGCGGGAGGTGGTGTAGTTCTGCAGCTCGTTGTTGCCCCAGCCGTGCGCGCCCGTCTCGTGGTTCCACACGGAGGCGTCGGGCGCCGAGCCCGCCGGGCCGTCGAACTCCTGCTGCCAGACGAGGTCACCGGCCGCCATCGGCAGCGGGCCTGCGGGCGCGGCCGACGCCGTCGCCGGGAGGGCACCGGCGAAGGCGCCGATGAGGGTGGCCGCGGCGGTCACGGCGGCCAGGCCCCCGGCCAGTCGTCGACGCCTGCTGAAGGTGGGCGGGATCTGATGCATGGCTCGCGTCTCCGTCGACGTGGTGAGTCCAGTCACTGACACGTGTCTCTGTAGTCAAATCGCCCATGACGGACAAGGGGGCGGCGACAGCTCGCGCCCTCAGCCGCCGTCGCCGGCGCGATCCCGGAGCGATCCCGGGTCGCGCATCCGGGTCACCAGCGCCGCGCACAGGACCAGCAGCCCGACGGCGAGCAGCAACGACGGCGTGAACGAACCGTCGGCGGTCCGCATCGCCTCCATGACGTAGACGAACACCACCGCGCCCTGACCGAACAGCTGGATCAGCCCGTTCGACGTCGCCTCCGGCGTCGGGTACGTGATCTCCGCGCCGTACTGCATGCCCACCGGCAGCGCACTGACCAGGAAGAACCCGAGCACCGCGGCCGACCCGAACAGCAGCGCGGGCGACGTCGCGAACGTCAGCCCCAGCAGCCCCGGGATCGCGCCTACCACCGCGACCATCAGGAACCGCCGACGACGCCCCTGCCGGTCGGACAGTGCCGGGATGACGACGGCGCCCACCAGCCCGCCGACCACCATCACCGCGCCGAGCGTCCCGGCGTCGGTCGGCGTGAACCCGCGCGGCCGGATGATGTTCTCCACCCAGGTGCTGACGCCGTTGAAGATGCCGAGGCCGGCCACCGCGATCGCGAGGACGAACCAGAACGGCCGCACCCGCAGGGCGTGTCGCAGCCCCGCCAGGGCGAGCGACCGCACGTCGGACCCCTCGGCGCCGGGCGGCGTCGGCGGCGCCTCGCGCATGAGCGCCAGGAACGCGACGGAGCTCGCGGCCGCGACGGCGCCGTAGACGAGCTGCACCGTCGGCAGCGACATCGACTCCAGCAGCACGGGCGTCAGCGCCATCCCGACCGCGGTCCCGACGAGGTTCGCCAGCGTCACCAGCCCGACGGCCGTCGCGCGCCCCTCGGCGGGGAACCACTTCGCGGGCACGGTGGTCCAGGCGTTCAGGAGGAACGGCTGCGCGCACGCGACGCCGATGGTCGCCGCGAGCACCAGCCCGTAACTGTCGCCCGCGAACCCGCGCAGGAGGCCGAACACGCCCATCAGCGCGACGCCGATTCCCACGCCCACCCGCGAGCCGTACGTGTCGATCACCCACGACGCCGGCACCGACAGCGGGATGAACGCGATCATGAACGTCATCGCCAGCAGGCCGATCTGCAGGTCCGAGACGCCGTAGAGCTCGGCCGCCGGCCCGGTCACCGGCGCGTACGAGATCCACAGCACCTGGATCGTCAGGTTGACCAGCATGAACACGGCGAGCACCACCCAGCGGTACCCGTAGAGCCGGTACCCGCCGGCCCCGCCGTCGACGAGGCCGTCGTCCGACCGGACCGCGCCCACCCGGTCGCCGCTCACCGGTACAGCCCCCGCACCTTGCGGTACAGCCTGGTGAAGGTCCGGTAGCTCCGGTCGTGCAGCGCGGCAGCCGCCGGGTCCGGCTCGTACTCGCGCGTGATGCGGACGAGGCCGGGGACGTCCGCCCAGGTCAGCTCGCCGATGCCGATCGCTGCGATGAACGCGGCGCCGCGCGCGTTGGCGAGCACCGGGTCCGCGGCCTGGCGCACGGTGCAGCCGAGCACGTCGGCGAGTGTCTGGCACCACAGGTCCGACTGCGCGCCGCCGCCCACGTAGGTGACCGCGGGGAACCCGCCGGGCAGCTCGGCGTGCACGAGCCGCTCGACCGCCTCCTTCATCCACCGCGCGTTGAGCGCGATGCCCTCGAACACGGCCCGCACCAGGTCGGCCCGCGTCGTCTCGAGCGAGACACCGGTCCAGCTCCCGCGCACGTGCGCGTCGTCGACGGGCGTCCGCTCGCCGTTGAGCCACGGCGCGAAGACGACGCCGTTCGCCCCGGGCGGCGACGTCACGGCCAGCGCGTTCAGCCGCGCGAGGGCGTCGTCGGGCGGCGGGCGGCCGTCGCCCATCGCGTCGTCGGGGTAGACGACGTTCTCGATGAGCCAGTCGATCGCCTTGCCCGCGACGTCCTGGATGGTCGCCACCCAGTAGCGCTCCGGCACGACGGCCGGCAGCGACGCGACGTTGCGCAGCACGTCCGTGCGCTTGAACGGGACGTGGCAGCTCAGCCACGCCGAGGTCCCGATGTACAGGTGCGCCGCGTAGTCCTCCACGGCCCCGGCGCCGACGGCGGCCGCCGTCGTGTCGCCCGTGCCGGCCACCACGCGGACGTGCTCGCCGAGGCCGAGCTCGGCGGCCGCCTCCCGCGTCAGCGTCCCGACCACCGACGCCGGCGGCACCAGCTCGGGCAGCTTCCCCACGTCCAGCCCGACCCGCCGCGCGAGGTCGGCGTCGTACGTGACGTGCGCCGGGTCCCGGTTGTCGGTGCACCAGCGCAGGACCGCGGTGTCGAAGCCCGCGACCGCGCGACCGGTCAGGCGCATGGTCAGGTACTCGGGCACGTCGAGGAGGTACGCGGTGGCGGCGTGGACGTCGGGCCGGTGGTGTTTGAGCCACTGCGCCTGGCCCACCGGGTCCTTGCCCGACCGCGAGGGCACGCCGCCGGACTTGGCGATCCACTCGCGCAGCGCCCGGAGGTTGTAGCCGGCCCCGGGCACGGTGATCCCGCCCGAGGTCAGCGCGCGCGAGTACGGCTCCCCCCGCGCGTCCATCCAGATCAGCGCGTTGTGCAGGTGACGGCCGGCGGCGTCGACCGGGACGAGGCCGCCCCACTGGCTGCTCATGCAGATCGCGGCCACGGCGGCCGGCTCGACGTCGTGCTCCGCCAGCAGCCGCCGCACGCAGCCGACGACGGCGTCCCACCACTCCTGCGGGTCCTGCTCGGCGCCGCCGCCGGGCAGGAGGGCGAGCCCGACGCGCGCCTTCTCGTGCCCGACGAGCTCCCCGTCGACCGTCATCAGGGCGACCTTGGGCCCGCCCGTGCCGAGGTCGACCCCGACGACGTAGCGCCCGTCGCCCGCGGGCACTACACCCCCTCCACCAGCGAGAACACCTCGTCGAAGCGGCTCAGGGCGTCGTCGATGACGGCGTCGGTGTCGGCCATCGACGTGTACAGCCGCGACCCGGCGAGCGTGATGATCCCGTGCGCCGCGTACGCCGCGCCCATCTGCTCGATGAGCTCCTTGCGCGGGCCCTTCTCCTTGAGCAGCTTCACCGGGTTGTGCATGTCGAGAAGCATGACGCCGCTGGACTCGAGATGGACGATCGACCCGGTGTTGTAGACGACGTACGGCAGCCCGTGGGAGTCGATCAGCCGCTGCAGCCCCTTCGTGAGCCGGTCGCCCGCGCGTCCGGCCACGACCGGCGCGTTGGTCCGCGCCATCTCCTCGATCGCGAAGTAGCCGGCCGCGCAGGACAGCGGGTTCGCGGACAGCGTCCCGCCGACCTGGATGTGCGCGCCCGACTTGCCGTCCAGTCCCGAGCCGAAGACCGCCATGATGTCGGCCCGACCACCGACGCCGCCCGCCATCGGGTAGCCGCCCGCGACCGCCTTGCCGAACACCGTGAGGTCGGGCACGACGTCGAAGTACCCGGCCGCCCCGCCCATGCCGACCCGGAACCCGGTGACGACCTCGTCGAAGACCAGCAGCGCGCCGAACTCGTCACAGAGCTCGCGCACCCGCGCATTGAAGTCCTGCGGCGCCGGCCGCGTGCCCGACTCGGGCCCGAGCGGCTCGACGACGACCGCCGCCGTCCCGCCGCGCGCCCGGTTCTCCACGAGCTTGCGCTTGAGGGCACCGAGGTCGTGGGGGAAGACCTCGCGGGTGCGGCCGGTCGCGCCGAACGGGATGCCCTTGGCGTTCATCCGGTAGGTCCCGGGCACGCGCAGGCCGTAGACCATCGTGTCCGACCAGCCGTGGTACGCCCCGCCGACCTTCATGACGATCGAGTTGCCGGTGAACGCGCGGGCGGCCCGGACCGCGGCCATCACGGCCTCGGTGCCCGACCCGAGCGAGCGGTACATCTCCACGTGCGGCATGTACCGGTGGATCGACTCGGCGAGCTTGAGCTCGTACTCGTGGAACAGGCCGGTGACCGGCCCGGACTCGCGGACGACCTCCGCCACCCGCTCGTTGACCGGGGCGTAGTTCGAGCCGAGGATCGTCGGCCCGCCGGCCTGCAGGAAGTCGATGTAGGTGTTGCCGTCGCGGTCGGTCAGGTGCGCGCCGTGCGCCCCGGTGATGGCCAGCGGGAACGGGTAGTTGAACGCCAGGTTGTGCTGCACGCCGCCGGGGATCCGCTGCTTGGCGCGGTCGGTGATCTCGCGGCTGGCCGGGCACCTCGTGTCGAACCAGTCGAGGACGTCGAGCAGCGCGTCGTGCCGGAGCCCGCGCACCGGCTGGGCGAGCAGGGCGCGCAGGCGCCGCATCACGTCGTCGACGTCCGGGTACTCGCTGATCGCGTAGCCGAGGCGGGCCGACTCGCTGCCGGGCACCTCCACGACACGCGTCTCCGGCGCCGGGGGTTGTGCGCCGGAGACGTGCGCCGCGACGGCGTCGGCGCTGGGCAGGACTGCCGCAGCCGCGACGCGCACCGGCGGGACACCGTCGGTGATCTGCGCGCCGATGCGCTTCTCGTCGGCGCGGAGCTTGGTGAACGCGATCTCCCGCACCCAGCCGGGGATCGTGTAGATCCGGTCCGGCTCGGTGAGCAGGCTCAGCAGGTACGCGATCGACACCTTCTCGAGCAGCGCCATCGCGAAGACCGCGTGGTCCGGGTCGATGCCGAGGGCGAGGACGCCGTGGTTGGCCAGGATGAACGCGTTGTCGCCACCGGCGACGGCCTTCTCGACGTTCTTCGCGAGGAACCCGGTGCCCGACGGCGCGTAGTCGACGATCGCGACCCGCCGGCCCAGGAACCGGACCTGCTCGTCGGTGAGCGCCGGGATCTCGCGCCGCAGGAAGGCCAGCGCCGACGCGTACGGCTGGTGGGTGTGCACGATCGCGTTGACGTCGGGCCGGAGGCGGTAGACGTTCGCGTGCATCTTCGCCTCGATCGACGGCGCCAGGTCCGTGGCCGCGGCGTCGGGCCGGTGCTTGCCGTCGAAGTCGACGATGCAGACGTCCTCGGCGCGCATCCTGGCGTAGTCGTAGTTGCTCGGGGTGACGGCGTACAGGCGCCGGCCCGGGACCCGCACCGAGACGTTGCCCTCGGTCGCCTTGAGGAACCCCCGCTCGAGCATCGTGGCGCACATGTCCACGACGTGCTGACGTGCCCTCGCGTGCTCCATCGCTGACCTCCTCGTGCGACAGCCCATGACAGGCCGCTTCTATCATCCCGAGCGACACGGGCGGGCGCCTACCTCCCCGGAGGCCCATCAGCGCCGGTCTTGGCTATCACGACTTGATAATCTGGGTCGATGGGCGAGCATCTCGTGTCCTTGACGCCGTGGCAGCGGCTCCCCGCAGCCACGGCCACGGCACTGCGGGCGCGCCTGGGCCCGGTGGCCGACGCCGTCGCGCGCCAGGCCACCGAGGCGATCGCCGCGGGCGACGACGACGCCC
>JAEZBT010000379.1 GCA_023426865.1 Actinomycetes bacterium | reverse complement strand
CGCGCAGCCCATCGCGCGCAGCCGGTGGGCCTGGGCCTTCGTCTCGACGCCCTCCGCCACGACCTCCAGGCCCAGGGGGTGCCCCATCCCGACGATGATCCGCACGAGCTCGGTGGTCTGGTGGTCGACGTCGATCTGGTGGATGAACGACTGGTCGATCTTCAGGGCGTCCACGGGGAAGGCCCGCAGGGCGTGCAGCGACGACTGCCCGGTGCCGAAGTCGTCGATGTGCATGCGGATGCCCTCGGCGTGCAGGTCCGCCATGATCTGCCGCGCGGCGTCGGGGTCCGACATGATCACGGACTCGGTGATCTCGAGGATCAGGTTCTCCGACGTGATCTCGTGCCGGGCGATCGCCTCCGTCACCGTGGGCAGGAGCTGGGAGGACCAGAACTCGCGGTGCGACAGGTTGACGGCCACCGTGACCGGGCGGTCGTACTCGCGCTTCCAGCGCGCGATCTGCGCGCACACCGTGTCGATGAGCCACTGCCCGAGCACGACGATCGTGCCCGTCTCGGCCATGACCGGCAGGAACTCGGCGGGCAGGAGGATGCCGCGGTCCGGGTGCTGCCAGCGGACCAGGGCCTCCATCTGCGCCAGCCCGGTCCCGTCGAGCGCCACGACCGGCTGGTAGTGGACGACGAACTGCTCCTCGGCCAGGGCCGTGCGCAGCTCGGTCTGCGCGCGCAGCCGTCCGGTGGCCCGCAGGTGCATGACCGGGTCGAACACCGACGCCGTCCCGCGCTCCGCCTCCTTGGCGTGGTACATCGCGATGTCGGCGTCGCGCAGCACGTCCTCCGCGCTGTCGTACCCCGTCTGCGAGAGCGCGATGCCGACACTCGCCGTGACCGCGACCTCGTGGTCACCCAGCAGCACCGGCGCCGCGATCCGCTCCTGGATGCGGTCGACGATCGTGAGTACCGACTCGGGCTGCAGGCCATCGAGCAGGACCGCGAACTCGTCCCCGCCGAACCGTGACGCCGTGTCGACCGAGCGCAGCCCCTCGCGCAGCCGGTCGGCGATCGACTCGAGCAGCTCGTCGCCCATGAGGTGGCCGAGCGAGTCGTTGATGAGCTTGAACCCGTCGAGGTCCAGGAAGACGACGGCGAAACCGGCGTCCTCCCGGCGGTGCGAGCGCTCGACCGCCCAGGACAGCCGCTCCAGGAAGAGCCGTCGGTTCGGCAGGCCCGTCAGGGTGTCGTAGAGGGCCGCCTGGCGGAGCTGCTCCTCGAGCCGCTTGCGCCCGTCGACGTCCGACAGGGAGCCGACCATGCGCCTGCCCCGGCCCTGGCCGTCCGCGACGGCGAGCGCGCGCAGCGCCAGCCATCGCGCCACGCTGCCGGCCGGCGCGATGCGGAACTCGATCTCGACGGCGGTGCCGGGCTCGGCCGCGGCTGCGGCGATCGTCTCCTGGAGCCGGAGCCGGTCGTCGGGGTGCACCCGCTCCAGGTTGGTGTCCGGGTCCACCGCCCCGTTCAGCAGGTCGCGGCACCGGTCGGACAGGTACAGCTCGTGGGTCTCGAGGTCGTACTCCCACAGGCCGTCGTTGGCCGCCTCGGCGGCGGCCGCGTAGCGCACCTCGCTCCGGCGCGCGCTCTCCAGCAGCTTGCGCTCGCGCAGTGCCGCGCCCAGCAGGGCCGCCCAGTGGTTGTGCGTGGCGCGTCCGGAGCCGAACTCGTCGTCCAGCGGCCCGACGACGCACAGCAGGCCGTGGTCGCCCGTCGGCCCGCGCACCGGGACGACGTAGGCGACCTCCGCGCTCGCGGCGTCGTCGCCGTCCCGCGGGAGCTCGGTGACCGCACGCGGCGGGAACTCCTCGAACCGGCACAGCTCGCCGCGCAGGTCCTCGAGGTTCCCGGTGGGGTCGTACACGCCCTGGATCCGCAGCAGGCCGTCCGACGGCGGCCCCTCCCACAGCCCCAGGCAGCCGGCGCTGGCCGGCACGAGGGAGAGCCAGCCGAGCTCGGCTGGCTCGCTCTCGAGCTCGCCCAGGAGGGCCAGGCCGACGTCGTACAGCTGCGACAACGACTGCGTGAGGCGATCGACGCGGCGCAGGGCCTCGCCCATGTGGGCGGCCATGATGCCCTCGTTGACCATGATCGTGCAGTGCTGGATGACCTCGCCGACCTCGAGGCCCTGCAGGGAGAGCTCGCGCGAGCGGCGTGCGGCGAGCCGGACGAACGTCTCGATGAAGGCGCGACGGTTCTCGGGTGGCTCCCGGCGGACGGCGAGCCGGTCGAGCGCGGCGGCGATCGCGTCGTCCAGGCGGTCCACGTCGAGGTCCGCCAGGGCGAGGTGGCCGCGGGCGGCGTAACGGTCGAGGTCGAGGTGGTCGAGGACCTCGGCGAGGACCTGCGCGGCCTCGCGCGCGCCCACCCGCGACTCCGGGGCGGGGGCGCCCCCGGCGAAGGGCCGGCACCCGCAGGACTCGCGGATCACGAACGTCGTCGGGACGGTGTGCCGGCGACGCCCGGTCGAGACGCCGTTGAGGTCGTCGAGCAGCAGCTCGGCGGCGAAGGCGCCTTGCGCGGAGAAGTCCTGGGAGACCGTCGACAGCGGCGGGTCGGCCGTCCACCCGGCTTCGACGTCGTCGAAGCCGATGAGCGCGAGGTCCTCGGGCACGCTCTTGCCGGCCTCACGCAGGGCGGCCATGACGCCGAGCGTCACGCGGTCCGTCGCGCAGACGGCGGCGGTGAAGCCGTCCGCCATCGCGGCGAGCACACCGGGCGCCGCGGACCGGCCGCCCACCTCGACGTGGTCGACGGCGGTGACGTGGTGGTGCGGGAGCCCGTGCTCGGTGAGCGTCGCGCGGTACGCGTCGTAGCGCTCGGCCATGTCGGTCTGGCCGAGATTGCCCACGAAGAGGATCCGCCGGTGCCCGTGCTCGATGAGGTGCTCGACGGCCTGGTGCATGCTCGAGGCGTTGTCCACCACGACCGTGTCGACGTCGAGCTGCACGTCGTTGCTGACCAGGACCAGGGGCTTGCCGGTGGCGTGCAGGGTGCGCAGGTAGCGCTCGGTCGCGGCCCAGGAGATCGCGACGAAACCGTCGAGGTTCGCCCAGCCCGCGGGCGTCAGGACGTCCGCGGCGGAGGAGAACTGCTCAGCGGCGCGACCGGCCTCGAGCGTCTGGACGAGGGTGACCCGGCCGCCCGCGGCCGTGACGGTGCGCACCACCCCGGCGAGGACCTCGCCGAAGTAGAACCCGCCGGTGACGGGCGAGATCACCCCGATGTGGATCATCCACGTCCTTCGGCATCGTCGTCGCAGCGTTGCGCCGGTACCCCTGTACATCGGCGTCGATCGGAGGGCACGTTAGCGGTCGCCGGGGTCCGGAATGTGTACCCGGCCAGGGTCGGGCGCGCCGTCGGCCGGTGTCTGCGGGCTCGTCGTGGGTGAGCCGGCGGACGGCCCCAGCCGCCTGCCGATGAGTGCGCCCGCCTGGTCCGGCGGGAGCGCCCGCGCGAACAGCCAGCCCTGAGCCGCCCGGCAGCCGAGCTCGGCCAGGAGCGCCGCCTGCTCGGGAGTCTCCACCCACTCGGCGTCCACCTCGACCTCCAGGGCGCGGCCGAGTGCCACGATCGCGGCCACCAGCGCCTTCGCCTGCGTCCCGGACCCGAGCTCGGCCACGAGCTCCCCGTCGATCTTCAGCGCGTCGAGGGGGAACGAGCGCAGGACCCGCACGCACGAGTGGCCGGCGCCGAAGTCGTCGAGCCGCACCCGCACGCCCGCGCGCCGGAGCTCTGCGACGACCGCGCGTGCGTCGTCGGGCGCGGTGCTGATCACCGACTCCGTCGTCTCCAGGACCAGCGCCGAACCGGGGACGTCGTGCGCGGCCAGCGCACAGGCCACGGCCGCCGGCAGGTCCGCCGACCAGAACTCCCGGTGGGAGAGGTTGACGGCCACCGTCACGTCGTCGCCGTGGGCACGGCGCCACTCCGCGAGCTGTGCGCAGACCGTGTCGAGCACCTGGCGGCCGAGCGTCACGATGGCCTGCGTGCCCTCGAGGTGCGGCAGGAACTTCGACGGCGGGAGCAGGCCACGCTGCGGGTTCGACCAGCGCACCAGGGCCTCGAACTCGCGGACGGTCGGGTCCGCGAGGTCGACGACGGGCTGGTAGTGGACGACGAACTGGCGCTCCTCGATCGCCCGGGTCACCGTCGTGCGCGTGTGCATCCGCGACAGGGCGCGCTCGTGCATCTCCGGGTCGAAGATGCATGCTGTCCCGCCGCCGGCCTCCTTGGCCCGGTACATGGCGATGTCGGCGTCGCGCAGCACGTCCTCGGCGTCGGCGTAGCTCGTCGCGGACGTCGCGATGCCGATGCTCGCCGTGACCGTGACGTCGTGGTCGCCGAGCGGCACCGGGGCACCGATCCGTCGCTGGATGCGGCGGGCGACCACGAGGAGGTCCTCGGGCACGGGACCCGCAAGCAGCACAGCGAACTCGTCGCCGCCGAACCGTGCCGCGGTGTCGACGGCGCGCAGGTCGGCGCGCAGGCGCTCGCCGACCACCTGGAGCAGCTCGTCGCCGGCCAGGTGCCCCAGCGAATCGTTGACGAGCTTGAAGCCGTCGAGGTCCAGGAAGAGCACGGCGAACCGGGGGGTGCTGCCGTCGTGCGGGCGGCCCAGGGCGCTCGCGAGCCGGTCGAGGAACAACCGCCGGTTGGGCAGGCCGGTGACGTGGTCGTACAGGGCCGCGCGGCGCAGCATCTCCTCGAGGGACTTCCGCTCGTCGATGTCCGAGATCGCCCCGACCATCGCCGCACCGTCGCCGTCGTCGCCAGGCACCGCGAGGGCGCGCACGGCCACCCACCGGGTGGTGCCGTCGCGCCGCTGGACGCGCGCCTCGACCTCGACCGGGACCCCGGGCGTCTCCAGGCTGGACATGAGGATCGCGTGGGCCCGCTCCCGGTCGTCGGGGTGGAACGCCTCGTTGTGGAAGCCGTGCGGAGCCTCGTCGAGGTCGAGCAGCTCGAGCGCGCGGTCGGAGACGTACACGGCGTCCGTCCTCGTGTCCCACTCCCAGAGACCCTCGGCCGCGGCGCGCGCCGCGAGCGCGTGCCGCTGCTCGCTGTGCCGCAGCCCCTCGAGCAGCGCCTGCTCACGCAGCGCCACCCCGAGCAGGGCGGCCCAGTGGTCGTAGGTCGCGCGCGCCGTGCCGTAGTGACGGTCCAGGGGCGCGACCAGGCAGAGCGCGCCGTGGTCGTCGCCGGCGCCCCGGACGGGGATGACGTAGGCGACCGTCCGGTCACCCGCGTCGGCGACGTCGAGGACGGCGCTGGGCGGGAACTCCTCGACGGTCGTCACGGTCCCGACGAGTCGACCCAGGTCGTGTCCGTCCTCGTCACGCACCCCTGCGATCCGCAAGGTCGTCCGCTCGTCGTCGGCCCACAGGCCCAGGCAGGCGGTGCTGACACCGGCGGCCGAGAGCCAGGCGAGGTCGGTCGGGTCGCCGTCGAGGGGGCGGCCCAGCAGCCGCAGCCCGACGTCGAGCTGGACGCCGAGCGCGGCCGACAGGCGCCGGACGTGCTCGCGGCCGTCGCGCGCCTGGACGCGTCCCAGCAGGGTGACGAAGCGGGAGACGGTGTACTGCATCGTGACGCGCTCGGGCGAGCCGACCGGCATGCGGGCGGCGATCTCGGCCATCCGGAGGACCGAGGCCTGGGCGAAGCCCTCGACCCGCTCCGGGGCCGCGGGCACCGCGACGAGGTCGCTGACCGCCCTCGCCACCGCCTCGTCGAGGTGGACGAGGTCGATGTCGTCGAGGCCGTACGCCTGGGGTGCGGGTCCGAGGTCCGCCACGGATCCGTGAGGCGGGACGTCTCCCGGCTCGAGGCCGATGACACCCCACACAGCCCTCAGCAGGGTCTCAGCGGCGCCCGAGTAGTCCGGCGCGAGGTTCGGCAGGCTCGGGAGGCACCCGCACGACTGGCGTACGACGAACGTCGCCTCGACCGTCGTCCGCGTGTGCGGCACGGGCCGGCCGGCGGCCTCTGCCATGGCAAGACGCGCGGCGACGGCGCCGATGCTGCTGCAGTCCTGGCGGACGGTCGTCAGCGGCGGGTCCAGGGACCAGCCGACCTCCGCGTCGTCGAAGCCGACGACGGCGAGGTCGCCGGGCACGTCGACGCCGCGCTCGGTGACCGCGCGGACGAGGCCCGCGGCGATGCGGTCGGTCCCGGCGATCGCCGCCGTCCAGCGC
>JAEZBT010000341.1 GCA_023426865.1 Actinomycetes bacterium | reverse complement strand
CCCTCGGGGTCCGGCACGCGCCTCCCGCCGACGGCGTCCGACTCGGCGCGCGAGGCCGTCGACCGCACGGGCCGCCCCAGCTCCGACTGACCCCGGAGCGGGCGGCTCAGGCCTCCTCGCGCACCCGCGCGTCGGGCACGACGCCGATGCGCGGGAACGGCCGCAGCGCGAACAGCACCTCGACGGGTACCTCGAAGAACTCCGCCATCCGCAGGGCGAGGTACAGGCTCGGGCTGTACTCCCCGCGCTCCAGGTACCCGATGGTCTGGTAGTGCACCTCGAGGGCGTCGGCGAGCTGGCGGCGCGTGATCCCCCGCTCCGCGCGCAGCACGGCGATGCGGTTGTGGACCTGCTCGGCGGGCGTCCCGCTGCGCTCAACCAACCCGCTGCATCCGTTCCACCATGCGGGCCTCGACGGCCGAGCCCGACTCCCGGCGCGCCATCCTACGGAGCACGCGCGGCACGAGGACCAGGCCGACGACCGCCCAGGCCGTCACGACCAGCAGCGCCGGCCCCAGCCGCCACTGCCCGCCCAGCTCGACCTCCTTCGCGGCGTCGGGCAGGAACGTCCAGCGCATGAGGTGCCCCAGCCAGTAGGTCGGGAACCCCTGGACCAGCCCCTGCACCCACCCGGCATGGTTGGTGACGGGCCCGAACACGCCGGAGAAGAGCGTGAGCCCGATGATGGGCAGGAACCCCCAGGTGGACACGTGCGTGGGCTTGCGGGCGAGCGAACCGATGATCATGCCGATCGGCATCGTGGCGACGAGACCCAGCACGATGAGCCCGAAGACCGCGAGCCACCCGACCGCCCCGCGCGGCATGAGGTCGTCGATGACGAAGGCGCTCGGCACGAGCAGGATGACCAGCATCGGCAGGGCGCCGAAGACCTGGTAGACGACCTGCGCCGTGACGTAGCCGTCCATGCCGTACGGGGCGGACTTGGCCCGCAGCAGGGTCCCGTCCTCGCGCTCGAGCACGAGCGAGAACGCCGGCCCGGTGATGCCGCCGAACACCATCACGGCCGCGAGGATGCCGGGCAGCGCGAACGCGGGCATCGCGATGTCCGTCCCCTCCAGCACCGCGTTCCGGTTGAGGATGAGGTAGACGGCCATGCCGCCGCCCCAGAGGAGGTAGAACATCAGGTCCTCGGGGTTGCGCAGGCTCAGCACGCACAGCCGCCAGCCGCGGCGCAGGCCGACACGGATCGCGTGCAGCCGAAGGCTCGTGGGGCTGAGGTGGGTCGGGGCGCTCATCGACGCACTCCCTCTGTCGTGGCGCGGCTGAGGTCGTCCTCGCGCCCGCCGGCGGCGGGCCGGGTCTCCTCGCCGAACTCGTGCTTGCGGACCAGGCTGATGTAGGTGTCCTCGAGCGTGGTGCGCCGGACCTCGAGGTCGGCGACGTCGTCGCCGTACTGCGCGAAGAGCTGACGGACGAACGCCGTGGCGTCGTCGGCGGCGTGCACGTACCGCTCCCCGCCACGGGTCCAGGTGACCTGCGCCTTGCCCTGGACCCGGCGGGCGAGCACGTCGGCGCTCCCGTTCGCCACGATGCGGCCGCCGGCGAGGATGAGGATCCGGTCGGCGAGCTTCTCGGCCTCGCCGAGGTCGTGCGTCGTCAGGACGACGGTGGTGTCCTCGCGGTCGACGAGCGCGTGCACGATGTCGTGGAAGTCGCGGCGCGCCTCGGGGTCGAAGCCCGCCGTCGGCTCGTCGAGGAAGAGCAGCTCGGGCCGGCCGACGATGCCGATGGCGACGTCGAGCCGTCGGCGCTGGCCGCCGGAGAGCTTGGACACCCGCTGCTGGGCCGCGTCGGCGAGCCCGACGGCCTCGAGCAGCTCGTCCACGTCGCGCGGGCGGGGCCGGGACGGCGTGCCGTAGGGCTCGTAGTACTCGCCGAGGTGGCGGAGCAGGTCGCGCACCTTCCACAGGCCGTGGTCGCGCCAGGACTGCAGCACGATGCCGATGCCCGCCCGCCACGCCTCGGGCGCGAGCAGCGGGTCGTGCCCGAGCACGCTGACCTCGCCGTCGGACCGCTCGCGGAAGCCCTCGAGGATCTCGATGGTCGTGGTCTTGCCGGCGCCGTTCGGGCCGAGGAGCGTCACCACCTCGCCGCGGCGCACCTCGAAGTCAACCCCGTCGAGCACGTCCTTGGTGCCGTACCGCATCCGCAGGTCGCGGACCTTGATCACCGCATCGTCCACCGGTCCCACGCCTCCCACAACCGATCGTCCTCCATCAACGGGATGTAGTACATCTACTACATCCTGTCCTGTCAAGCCGACGACTCGGAGCGGAAGGGCGGGCGGGGCGGGGTGGGCGGGGTGTCAGAGCCGGACGGTGCCCGCCACGCACGTCACGGCGTCGCCGCCGACCCACGTCCCGCCGCCGGCACGCTCGACGTGCACGCGGCCCGCGCGACGCAGGGCGGTGCCCTGCGAGACCACGTACCGCTCGGGAAGGATCCCGGCCGGGATCAGCCAGAGCGCGAGCCCAGCGTTGAGGCTCCCGGTCACCGGGTCCTCCGCGATGCCGATGCCGGGCACGAACGCGCGCACCTCGGCGTGCGCCCCCACCTGGTCCCGGCGCGCACCCTCGTACAGGCCGACGACGCCGACCTTCAGGTCGCCCATCACCGCGAGATCGGGGCGCAGGTCGAGCACGGTGTCGGCGTCGCGCAGCAGCAGGCCCAGCCACTCCGGACCGTTGTCCACCCACGCCGCGTCGAGGACCGCGTCATCGGGCACCCCGAGCGCCGCCACGGCCTGCGCGCGCGTCGCGGCGTCGACCGGGCCCGAACGACGCAGCGGCGG
>JAEZBT010000316.1 GCA_023426865.1 Actinomycetes bacterium | reverse complement strand
CGCTTGCACACCGAGCTCGGCGACATCCCACCGGCCGAGCACGAAGCCAACCACTACCGTCAGATCACCGCGTCGACGACGCTGGAAACCAAGGAACCGAGCCTCCACTGAACCCGGGGCGGTTCACTACGGCTCACCACCGCGTCGACAGGCGGAGACTCTGGCGGGCTCCCGTACACCAGGTACGCGGTGACCGTCTCAGACTCGTAGGGCGCCACCGTGATCACGAACGAGCACGAGTGGCCACTCGAGCAACCACCCACCTTGGTGCCAGCGCTGCTGTAGACACCCAGCGCGTAGCCCTGGCCCAGGGGCGGCGAGAACTCCGCTACGACAAGAGCAGACTCACCCGGACCCACCACCGGGTCCACCGCCGCGAACGACGTGAGTGCGGGTGCGATCCCATCGCCCGCGGCTTGCGTGCTGAAGCCGAGCGTTGTCAGCATCGCGACGACGATGCTCGCCACTACGACGCGGCTCCTGTGCGCCCTGTCAACAGCGCGGGTCTCCGGCATGGCGTGCCCCCTCAGATCTGCCCGAGGCATCGTTTCGCGGCGCTGAGCACGCGAGTACCGCTCGATGGGTGAACCTGCGAACGGTCGGGTGCGCCACTGCCGCTCAGGTGATCTCAGGCGGTGGCGTCGCGTCGACGCCCAGGGGCAACAAGACGGGGGCGGGCGTCGCCATAGGCCCCACCGTCGGTACGCGCCGACGGAAGCGAGCGTCTCCGCAGTTCAGGCCGTCTTGACCACTAGGGAGAACGCGACCTCCCGGCCGCACGAGGATACCGGACCAGCCCGCCCCGGCCGAACGGCCCCGCGCCGCCAGCGCGCGGCGAGCGTAGTGCTGTGCGGAAGGTCCACCGCGGCATCCGCGGCGAACCGTCCGCACAGACGGGTGTCGCAGCGCCGAGGCCGGCGTGGGCGGGCCCGCGGTCGCCTGCGAGGTCCCGGGAGCCTCTCGGTAGCCTTCACCGCGTGACGACGATCCTGCCCTTCGACGGCCGCACTCCCGAGGTCCACGAGACCGCCTGGCTCGCACCCACCGCCGCGCTCATCGGCAAGGTCCGCGTGGACGCCGACGCGAGCGTCTGGTTCGGTGCTGTCCTGCGCGGCGACATCGACGAGATCGTGCTCGGCCCGGGCGCGAACCTGCAGGACAACGTCGTGGTGCACACCGAGCTCGGGTCGCCGGCGATCGTCGGCGCGAACGTGAGCGTCGGACACGGCGCGATCGTGCACGGCTGCACCATCGAGGAGGGGTGCCTCATCGGCATGAACGCCACCGTGCTCACGGGTGCGGTCGTCGGGCGGGACTCCCTCGTCGCGGGCGGCGCCGTCGTGCTCGAGGGCGCGGTCGTCCCGCCGCGGTCGCTCGTCGCGGGCGTGCCCGGCAAGGTGCGCCGCGAGCTCACCGACGACGAGGTCGCCGCGATCCGCGGCAACTCCGAGCGCTACGTCACGCGGGCCAAGGTGTACGCCGCAGAGGCGGCCGCGCGCGTCGACGGCTGACGCGCCGTACCGCGCACCTGGACGTGCCCGCCTCGTCAGGCCCGCAGGTGCTCCACGAGCCGGGAGAAGGACGAGCCGCCATGGCCGGCGGCGACGGCGTCGCGCGCCAGGTCCTGCGCGACGCCGATGGCACCCCGCCGCAGGCCTCGCGCCTTCGCGCTGGCGACGATGTGGTCGAAGGCGGCGAGCTCCATGTCGAGCGTGTCGTCCGTGCCGGGGTAGCTACCCGCGTCGACGTCTCGTGCGACGTCAGCCAGGCTCGCGGCGAGGACGTCCACAACTGAGGTCGCGAAGCGCAGGAACTGCTCACCGCGGACGCCGTCCGCAGCCACGAGCGCGAGAGCGTGCACGAACCCGACGAGGCCGGAGAAGTACACGTCGAGCATCCCGATGTCGAGCGTCGACGCGAGCCCCGGGTCCTCCCCGACGTGCTCGACCTTGCCGCCGAGGGCGGTGAGCCGCGCCCTGGCGCGCTCGTAGGTCGCGCGGGGGCCGCTGACGAGCACCACGCCGTCCTCGGTGCCGACGAGCGGCGTCGTCACCATGATCGCGCCGGCGAGCGGGTGGGCCCCGCGGGCTGCGAGGAACGCGGCCGTCTCCCGCGCCTCCTCCGGGGTGCCGGAGCTCAGGACGACGACGTCGCGGCCGGCCACGGCGTCGCCGGCGCGATCGAGGACCTCCTGCGTCACGGTGTGGTCGCGGAGGCAGACCAGGACGAGGTCGGCGTCCGCCACCGCGCGGGCGGCGCTGGAGGCCCCCCGCGCCCCCAGCGCCACCAGGGGAGCCGTCCGGGCGTCCGTCCGGTTCCAGACCACCGTCGTGTGGCCCGCGCCGAGCACCGCCCGCGCGAGCGCCGAACCCATGGGCCCCAGGCCCAGCACCGCCACCGTCATGTCGCCTCCAGATATCGACTTACGTCTATCTTTTCGAGGCTGGGTCATGCACAGTGGATCCCGCAAGTACGCACTTTCCGGTGAGCTACTCACGTGCGGGTCAGGAGGAGCTGTGACGAAGACGTATGCGTGCGGCCTCGACGCTGCGGTCGACGTCGTCGGCGGCAAGTGGAAGCCACTGCTGCTCGGGCTGCTCGCCATCGGACCCCGTCGCTTCGGGGAGCTGCGCCGAGGGGCCGACGGGATCAGCGAGAAGGTCCTCGCCGAGCAGCTTCGCGAGCTCGCCCGGGACGGGCTGGTGCATCGCCAGGCCCACCCGCAGATGCCGCCCAAGGTCGTCTACTCGCTCACGCCGACGGGCGTGTCCCTCGAGCGGGCGCTGGCCCCGCTCTGCGACTGGGGCGAGGAGTACCTCGCCCGCACCCGGGCCGCCAGGGCGTGACCCGCCGCGAGGGCCTTGGCGCGCTCGCGGAGCCGTAGGGCGCTCATGCCGTCCGCGGCTGACCCGCCTCGGACGCCCCCGCCGGCCCCGCGCTGGTGGGGGCGTCTGCGTCAGCTGAACGACGCCGTCGTCGCGGCGACGGTGGTCGCGGTCACGGCCGCGATGACCGCGGCGTTCGTCGCCTCGATCGCGCGGCGCACGGTGTCGCCGCCGACGTTCCCGGCCGACAGCGACTTGGCCCGTTCACGCAGCTGACGGGCGCTCATGCCGTCGGCGGCGAACTGCTTGGGCACCTGGTCGACGGCGTGCAGCAGCGAGACCACGGCCAGCTCGCGGTCGCTGGGCGACCGGCCCACGACGACGACGTCCCACAGTGCCGACCGCACCCGGGCCTCGTGCCGCGCGTCGGCGGCCGGCCAGACGCGCGTCGGGAAGATGCCGAAGACCCTGCCCTCCTCGGCGTGCAGGACGCCGCGCTGCGCGAGGCGGTGGCGCAGGGAGTCCGCAAGCCCCTTGCCGATGACGGTGAGGACGGCCTGCGCGCCGAGCGCCTTGGCCTTGGCGTCGATGCGGCCGAGCGCCTCGTCGAGGACCGGCTCGCCCAGCGGGGTCGCGTCGGCGACGGCGATGCGCGTCCCGCTGCCCCAGCGGCCGTCGTCGGTGACGGCGACACGGCCCGCCAGAGCGAGCTCGACGAGCACGCCGCCCGCGAGCGCATACGTCAGGCGCTGGGAGTCGACGACCGGCTTGCCGGTGGCGTCGTCGGTGAGCAGGAGCAGCAGGTCCTCGGCGATGAGCACGGGGTCCACCGTAGGGAATCGAGCGCCGCTGGGGGCGCGTTCCGTGAACGGGTTTGGGTCGACGCGCCTGCCGGGAGCCGGAGGCCTGCGCGAGCGCGGCGTCGTGAGCGCACGCGCGAACATCGGTGCTCGAGTCGAACGACCGTTGTTCGTTGTCGGCGCCCCTGTTCGTCGTCGAACACGTGGGCCGGAGGTTGGTCGGGCCCCACCGGCGGCGTCCACATTCTGAGACATCGCCCAGAACGATTCGGTGCACGCACCCGCCCGGGCGCACCATGGGCGCCATGACCCGCCCGAGCATCCGCCACACCGTCGCCACGGCCGCCTGCGCCGACGCGATGATGTGCTGCCGAATGCTGTGGCGGGCCGCCGAGAGCATCTGAGCACCGCCGCTCCGACCTCGGCCGCCCGGCCGTCAGCCGCCGGGCAGACCCGCCTCTTCCGTCGCACGCTGGTGCGTCCGCGCCGTCGCGTCCCCCTGGACGACGCCGGCGGCCACCTCGAGCGTGCCGCGCGCCGCTGACCCGCGCTCCTCCCACCCC
>JAEZBT010000280.1 GCA_023426865.1 Actinomycetes bacterium | reverse complement strand
GCCTCGGGTGCCGCCGGCTCCGCGGCGACGGGCGTCCGGCGGGTCGCGCGCGCCGACCCGGCCAGGCCGAGCACGAACCCGGCCCCGGTCAGCCACGTGATCGGCTCGCCGAGCACCAGCGCGCCGGCCGCCACCGCGACCGCCGGGTTGAGGTAGGTCACGAGCGTCGAGCGGACCGGTCCCACCTCCGCGACCAGCGCGAAGAAGATGACGAACGCCAGCGCCGTGCAGATCACGCCCAGCCCCACGACGGACGCCGTCACCTCGGCCGACGGCCACCGCGTGGGCGCGTACGCGACACCCGGCGCCGCGTACACCACCGTCGCCGTCGCCATGCTCAGCGCGATGACGCCCGTCGCGGGCGCGTCGGCGAGGTACCGGCTCATGATGACCGGCCCGATCGCGTAGCAGACGATGACGACGGCGAGCTCGGCCACGGCCCGCGCCTCGCCTCCCCCGCCGGTCGCGCCGCTCTCGAACCCGACGAGCAGGCCTACCCCCACCAGCCCGATGACGAGCCCGAGCGCGCCGTTGCGCCCGAGCCGCTCGCTGCTCCGCGTGACGAGGGCGATGAGCACGCCGACGATCGGCACCCCCGCGATGAGCAGGCCGGTGAGCGAGCTCGGCAGGTGCTGCTCGGCGCGGGTGAGGAAGAACCAGGGCAGCACGATCTCGATGGCCGCGTACACGACCACGACCCGCCAGTGCCGCAGCGCCCCGGTCAGGACGCCCCGCGCGACCGCCAGCGGCATCATCAGCGCCGTCGCGATGAGCACCCGGCCGAGGACGAGCGTCGTCGGGTGCAGCTCCTCGACGGCGATCTTGATGAGGAGGTAGGGGATCCCCCACGCGACGCCGAGGGCCGCGAGGAGCAGGTAGGCCCGGCGTCCGGGTCGGTCGGTGGCGGGCACCGGCCAACCTCCGGACCGGCGACGCGCGGCGTCAAGCGGGTTCGTGGCGGCACGTGGCAGCACGCGGCGGCGCGCGGTGTTCGCCCAGCGCGAGCAGGACGGGCCCGCGTTGACCATGACCGCCGCGGTTGCGTCTACTGGAGGCATGGACGACCCCTGCAGTCCCGGCCGCCCCCGTCCGCCGTCGGTGCGCGCGCACCGTGAGAGTGCCGGGAGGGGGTGGACCTGATGGACCAGGACACGATCCTCAACATCGGCCTGGTGCTGGTGTTCGTGCTGGTCGGCGGCGTCTTCGCCGGGACCGAGCTCGCGCTCGTCTCACTGCGTCCGAGCCAGGTCGACCGCCTGGCGCACCAGGGTCGGCGCGGTGCGCGCGTCGCCGCCGTCGCACGCGACCCGAACCGGTTCCTCGCCGCCGTGCAGATCGGCGTCACGGTCGCGGGGTTCTTCTCCGCGGCCTACGGCGCCTCGACGCTCGCGCCCGACTTCGTCCCGGCGCTCGAAGGCCTCGGCCTGTCGACGGGCGTCGCCGAACCGCTCGCCCTGGTCCTGCTGACGCTCGTCATCGCCTACCTGTCGCTGGTGCTCGGCGAGCTGGTGCCCAAGCGCCTGGCGCTGCAGCGCGCGGCGTCGCTCGCGCTCGTCGTGGGGCCGCCGCTGGACCGCTTCGCCTCCCTGATGCGGCCGGTGGTGCGGCTGCTGTCCGCCTCGACCGACGCCGTCGTGCGGCTGGTGGGCGGGGACCCGAAGGCGACCACGGAGGAGATGAGCGAGGAGGAGCTGCGCGACCTCGTGAGCGGTCACCGCAGCCTCGAGGACGACGAGCGGCAGATCCTCTACGACGTGTTCGAGGCGGGCGACCGGACCCTTGCGGAGGTCATGCGCCCGCGCGGGGAGGTGACGTTCCTGGCGGGCGCGCTCTCGCTCGTGGAGGCGGCCGAGGTCGTCCGGGCCGGCCCCTACTCGCGCTACCCCGTGACGGGTGAGGGCTTCGATGACGTGCTCGGGTTCCTGCACGTGCGCGACCTGCTCGGGCGGCTGGACGAGGACGTGACGGTCGCCGACGTCGTGCGGCCCATCCCGTTCCTGCCGGTCACCAACCGCCTGCTGCCCTCGATGTCGCTGCTGCGGGCGCAGGGCCAGCACATCGCCCTCGTCGTCGACGAGTACGGCGGGACGGACGGCATCGTCACGCTCGAGGACATGGTCGAGGAGCTCGTCGGCGAGATCCACGACGAGTACGACGTGCCCGAGCCGTCGGTCTACGGCGACGGCGCGGCGCGGGTCATCGACGCAGGTGTCACGATCGAGGAGTTCGCCGAGCTCACGGGCGTCGCGCTCGCGGACGGGCCCTACGAGACTGCGGCGGGCTACGTCATCCACCGCCTCGGGCGGCTCGCGGCGGTCGGCGACCGGGTCCGCGTGAACGGGCACGACCTGGTCGTGACCGCCGTCGTGGGCCGGCGGCTCACGCGGCTGACGCTCGAGGCGGCTGTCCCGGACTCCCGGTCCGAGGCGGACGCATCCGACGACTGACCGGGCCCCCACGGCCGTTGCGCAGGTGAGTCCGCGCCTCCTGGGCCAGCATGGAGGCGTGGAGCGCCTCGGACGTCGGGCCCGGTGAGGGCGCGTGGACGTGCTGCGCTTCGCGGCGGCCGTGGACCGGATCCCGGAGAGCCGCCGCTGGGTGGTCGAGTGGGCGTGGCGGAACGGCGCGCGTGCGCAGGAGCTGCGGATCCTGGCGCTGCTCAGCACGGAGGCCGTCACGAACGCCATCCGGCACGGACCCGACGGCGGTGAGGTCACGGTCATGGTCACGGCCGACGCCGCCGGCTGGCGCGTCGCGGTGACGGACGAGAGCCCCGTCCGTCCCTCCCGGCTCGAGGTCGACCCGCGCGCCAGCGGGGGGCGCGGCGTCATGCTCATCGACCGCCTGTCGGCGGGATGGGGCGTCGACGTCGACGGCGACCGGGGGAAGGCCGTCTGGTTCCGGGTCGCCCGGCCGGGGGGGGCCGGGCGCCCCCGGCAGGGCCCGACGCCGGGGGCGCCCGCCTAGGACGTGCTGAGCTGGCGGCGCCTGGAGGTCGCCGGGCGGGACGTCATCGGCAGGTCGCAGGCCCTGAGCAGGTCGCGGACGGGCTCGCTCGCGGCGACGACGCGCACCTCGGCCTCGGACCGCTCGTAGAGACGGACGAGCCACGTGATCCCGGCTGCGGAGAAGAACGTCACCCCGCTGAGATCCACCTGCACCGGAAGGCCGCCGTGCACCACCAGCTCGACCAGGGTGCGGCACGTGGTCGCGGCGCGCTCGTCCACCTCGCCGGAGACCCGGACGAACGTATGGTCGGCCGCGCGCCGGACCGTCGCGGTCGCGTCCGGGGAGAGGGTGACGGGAAGGGTCGACGTGGTCATCTCGATGCCCTCACGCGGGCCACCGGGCCCGCCGTACCGGGAACTCATCGAGGACGTCCCGCGCAAGGCGCACGGGCTCAGAGAGCCGACGACCCCTCCACGGTCACACGAATATGCCCGGTGCACAAGGGGAACCGGACCTTCGGTGCCGTCCCGAGATGGTCCCCCGGCCTCAGGCGCGCGGCGGCGCGGTGCTCGAGCGGATGACCAGGTCGGTCGGCACGAGGACCCGGTCGTGCACGGCCTCGGAGCCGTGGCGCACCTGGCCGAGCACCAGGCGGACCAGCTCGCCGCCGATCTGCCCGAAGTCCTGGCGCACGGTCGTCAGCGGCGGCGTCGCGTACCCGCTGAGCTCGATCGCGTCGAAGCCGACGACGGAGACGTCGTCGGGCACGCGGCGCCCCGCCTCGTGCAGCGCGCGGAGCAGGCCGAACGACATGTCGTCGTTGGCGCAGAAGACGGCGGTGACGGAGGGATCGGCGGCGAGCACCCGGCCTGCGCGGTAGCCCGACTCCGCCGTCCAGTCGCCGCGGACGGCGGCGGGCGGCCGGATCCCGGCCTCCTCGAGGCACCGGTGCCACGCGGCCTCGCGCACGCGGGCCGGCCCGGAGCCCTCGGGACCGGCGACGTGGTGCACCGTCCGGTGTCCCAGGTCGAGGAGATGCTGCGTGGCGTCCCGGGAGCCCTGCACCTGGTCGGCGACGACGCTCGGGTAGTGCCCGCTGAACCGGGAGTCGGAGACCGCGACCGGCATCCCGCGAGGCAGGGCGAGGGACTCGGCCGTCGCGCCCTCGGCACGGATGATGATGAGTCCGTCGATGGCCTGGTGGGGCAGGCGGTGGGCGGCGGGCTCCCAGCCCTCCGCGACGGGGTCGCGGACCGTGAGGAGCGTGACCGAGTAGTCCTCGGCTTCGGCGGCGCGGACGACGGCCTCGGTGGTCAGCGCCTCGCCCGTGCGACCGAATCGGTGCGCCACGAGCCCGATGGCGCCGTAGGTCCCGTTGCGCAGGGCGCGAGCCGCCCGGTTGGGCGTGTAGCCGAGCTGCTGCATGGCCTTGAGCACGCGCTCGCGGGTCGCCGGGCGGACGACGTCGGCACCCGTGGACACCCGCGACACCGTCTGCGCGGAGACGCCGGCGAGCTTGGCGACGTCCTCGATCGACGGGCCGACCTTGCGTCGACCTCGACCCGTCGTGGCGGCCATGCGCGCATCCTAGCCGCCAGATGTTGACGTGAACGTACGGTCCGACGGCCCACCAGCGGATTGTCCGGCCTGTTACGCAAATGTGACGGCGGACTCTGGACGCTGTGTGCCGACCGCCCCTATGTTTACCTAAACATTCCGCCTCAGAGCGGAGCCCAACCAGCAGTCCGGCGGCCGACCAGGCCACCGGGAGCGCCGGGACCGGCGCAGCATCATCGGGCACCGCTCCGGGGACGGCGCAGGGGTCACGCAGGAGAACAGGCAGCCAACGGGGGACAGCCGTTCCGGGTCCCCGCCCAGCAGCGACACGAAGGATGGTCAAATGGACGCGTTCCGGAAGTGTGTGTCGGTAGGGACACTCGTCGCACTCTCGCTCAGCCTCGCAGCCTGCGGCGGTGGTGACGACGGCGGCGACGACTCCTCGGGCGGCGACACCACCGGCGGCGACCAGACGCTCACCGTGTGGGCATGGGACCCTGCGTTCAACATCTACGCACTCGAGGAGGCCGAGCGGATCTACCAGGCCGAGAACCCGGACTTCGCGCTCGAGATCGTCGAGACGCCGTGGGACGACCTGCAGACCAAGCTCACCACGCTGGCCCAGTCGCAGGAGCTCGGTGAGCTGCCGGACATCTTCCTGGTCCAGAACAACGCCTTCCAGAAGAACGTCATCAACTACCCGGACGTCTTCGCGGACTTCGCCGACTCCGGCATCGACTTCGGCCAGTTCCCGCAGGCGGTCGTCGACTACTCGACCATCGACGGCATCAACTACGGCGTGCCGTTCGACAACGGCACGGCGATCACGGCGCTGCGGACCGACGTCCTCGAGCAGGCCGGCTACACGGTCGACGACTTCACCGACATCACGTGGGACGAGTACCTCACCATCGGCAAGGACGTCCTGGCCCAGACCGGGCAGCCGCTGCTCTCCGGCCAGGCCGGCTCGTCCGACCTCATCATGATGATGCTGCAGAGCGCCGGGGCGAGCCTGTTCGACGACGAGGGCAACCCCACCATCACCGACAACGACGCCCTGCTCGCGGCGATCGACACCTACCAGGAGCTCGTCAGCTCCGGCGTGATGGTCGAGGTGAACTCCTGGGACGAGTACATCGCGAGCATCGTGAACGGGAGCGTCGCAGGCACGATCAACGGTGTGTGGATCGTGGGCTCGATCCAGTCCGCGGAGGACCAGTCGGGCCTCTGGGGCGTCACCAACCTGCCGAAGCTCCAGGGCGTCGACGGCGCCACGAACTACTCGGCGAACGGCGGCTCGTCGTGGGCCATCAGCTCGAGCGGCAACAGCGCGCTCGCCGCGGACTTCCTGGCCACGACGTTCGCCGGTTCCACCGAGTTCTACGACACGATCCTGCCCGCCTCCGGCGCCCTGGCGAACTGGACCCCCGCCGGTGAGAGCGACGTCTACGCCGAGCCGCAGGAGTTCTTCGGCGGCGACGCGGTCTTCGCCAAGGTCGTCGAGTTCTCGACCCAGGTGCCCAGCAACAACACCGGCGCCTACTACTACGAGGGCCGGGACGCCGTGAGCGTCGCGATCACGAACATCATGAACGGGGCCGACCCGGCCGAAGCGCTCGCGGAGGCGCAGGCCACCACCGAGTTCGCCATGGGATGAGGCCGACCCGGGCGCGGCGGCTGACCCCGCCG
>JAEZBT010000232.1 GCA_023426865.1 Actinomycetes bacterium | reverse complement strand
TGTCCGCTCCCGTGAGCCGGCCGACGGCCGGGTCGAGGACGTGGATCCCGCGCTCGCGCAGCGTCGCGACGTTGGCGACCGTGGCGGGGTGCTGCCACATCTCGGTGTGCATGGCCGGGGCCAGCAGCACCGGGCAGCGGGCGACGAGCAGCGTCGCGGTGAGCAGGGCGTCCGCCTGCCCCGGCGCGGCCCGGGCGAGCAGGTCGGCCGTCGCGGGTGCGACGACGATGAGCTCGGCCCGCTGGCCGACGGCGACGTGGGCGACCTGGTCGACGTCCTCGAAGACGTCGGTGGTCACGGGCTCGCCGGAGAGCGCCTCCCACGTCGCCCGGCCGACGAACTCCAGCGACGCGCGCGTCGGGACCACGCGGACCGCGTGCCCCTGCTCGCGCAGGAGGCGCAGCAGCAGGATCGCCTTGTAGGCGGCGATGCCGCCCGCGACGCCGAGGACGATGCGCATGGCGGGGAGGCTCAGGCCTCCGGCAGCTGCTCGGACGTCAGCAGCCCGGCGTCGATCTCGCGCATCGCGATCGACAGCGGCTTCTCCTGCGGGCGCGTCTCGACGAGCGGCCCGACGTACTCGAGGAGGCCCTCGTTGAGCTGCGCGTAGTACGCGTTGATCTGGCGGGCACGCTTGGCCGAGAACAGCACGAGCGCGTACTTCGAGTCGGCGCGCTCGAGGAGGCGGTCGATCGGCGGGTCGGTGATGCCCGTGGGGGCGGCAACGGTTCCGGACACGGAGGACTCCCGTCCTGGTGGATGGCTGTCGGTGGCTGGTCTGTGGCGTCGCGGCGGGGCCGGGCGGCGCAGTCGGTGCTCATGGTACCCGGTGGCGCCGGACGGCGGCCCTGGCGGCGCGGCGGCCGCGGTCGGAGGCGTCAGGCCTCGACGCCCATGAGCCGGACGATCTCGTCGGTCGCACGGTGGACGTCGTCGTTGACGACGACGTGGTCGAACTCGGGCTCGGCCGCGAGCTCCACCCGGGCCGTCGCGAGCCGGCGCTCGCGCTCCTCGGCGTCCTCGGTCCCCCGCCCGACGAGCCGCCGGACGAGCTCGTCCCAGGACGGCGGGGCGAGGAAGACGAACCGGGCGTCGGGCATGGTCTCGCGGACCTGCCGCGCACCCTGCAGGTCGATCTCGAGGAGCGCGGGCTCCCCCGCGGCGAGCCGCTCCTCGACGGGGCCGCGCGGCGTGCCGTACCGGTTGCGGCCGTGGACCACCGCCCACTCGAGCAGCTCGCCGGCGGCGACCATCTCGTCGAAGCGCTCCGCCGAGACGAAGTGGTAGTGGAGGCCGTCGACCTCTCCCGGGCGCGGCGAGCGGGTCGTCATCGACACCGAGAGCCAGACCTGCGGGTACCGCGCGCGGATGTCCGCGGAGACGGTCCCCTTGCCGACAGCGGTCGGTCCGGCGAGCACGGTGAGCCGTGCCGGCTGCGTCGTCATGGGTGGTGCACCGCGCCAGAGCCGGGGGAATCCGCCCGGGTCGTCCCGGACATGCCACGGCGCCCCGTCCGGTGGCGGCCGGGGCGCCGTGAAACGCTCTCAGCCGAACCGGTCGACGAGCGCCTTGACCTGGTGCGGCCCGAGGCCGCGCACGCGGCGCGTCTCCGAGATCCCGATCTCGGACATGATCGCGCGCGCCTTCACCTTCCCCACCCCGGGGAGGGACTCGAGCAGGGCGGCGACCTTGAGCTTGCCGATCGTCTCGTCCTGCTGCCCCTGCTCGATCACCTCCGAGAGGGAGCCCTGTGAGTACTTGAGGCGGTTCTTCACCTCGGCACGGGCCTGCCGCGCAGCGGCGGCCTTCTCGAGAGCGGCAGCGCGCTGTTCCGGGGTCAGCGGTGGAAGTGCCACGCGGGGTCACCTACTTCTCTGCGGGCTGGGGCGGTCGGGTCGAACCTAGCGAGACCAGAGGGGCCACGGCAACGTCGTCGCCCGAATCCGCGCTGGTCAGGGCTGTGGATCGGGCCCTCAGGCACCCCTGGAGCGCTGTCCCGGTGGTTCAGCGAAGGGCCGTGGACGCCTCGTCGACGGCCCGTGCGGCGGCGTCCCGAAGCGACCCGAGACCCGGCCCGGCGTCGAGCACGGCGCGCGACGTCGAGGCGAGCACCGCCCGGCGCGCCGCGCCGAAGACGTCGGCGAGCTCGGCCGCACCCGCGCCCTGCGCGCCGACGCCCGGGGCCAGCAGGGGTCCACGGACCGCTGCGAGGTCGATCCCGAGCCGCCGGACGGAGTCCCCCACCGTGGCCCCCACGACGAGCCCGTAGGGCCCCAGGGGGGCCGGAACGGCCTCCAACGCGGTCGCGTTGAGCGCGGCGACCTGCCGGGCGACGCCCGCGGCCACCGCCTCCCCCTCCGCCGCGAGGGCGTGCTGCACCGTCGGCCCCTCGGGGTTGGAGGTCAGCGCCAGCACGAACAGGCCGCGCCCGTTGGCCGACGCAGCCCGGACCGCCGGCGCCAGCGCGCCGACACCGAGGTAGGGGCTCACGGTGAGGGCGTCGCAGGCCAGCGGTGCGCCGGCGGCCAGGTAGGCGTCGCCGTACCCGGACATCGTCGAGCCGATGTCGCCCCGCTTCCCGTCGAGCACGACCTGGGTGGCCTCCCCACGCACGGCGGCGAGGACCTCCTCCAGGACGGCGATGCCGCGCGAGCCGTGCCGCTCGAAGAACGCAGACTGCGGCTTCAGTGCCGCCACCTGACCCACCAGCGCGTCGACGACGGTCAGCGCGAACCGCCGCAGGCCCTCCGCGTCGTCGGGCAGACCCCACGCGGCGAGCAGGCCCGGGTGCGGGTCGATGCCCACGCACAGCGGCCCGAACCGGTCCATGGCGCCTGCCAGGCGGGCGCCGAACGGCGCGCTCACGAGCGCACCACCCGCTCGCGCAGCTCGAACGAGTGGTCCTGGAGGCTGCGCACCTCGAACACGCCGCCCTGGATCGTCTCGATCGCCTGGACCGCCGCGGCGAGCTGCTGGACCGTGGTGATGATCGGCTTGTCGGCGGCGACCGTCGCGGTGCGGATCTCGTAGCCGTCCGCCCGCGCACCCTGCCCCGACGGCGTGTTGACGACGAGGTCCACCTCGCCGGCACCGATGAGGTCGACGATCGTCTCCTCGCCCGTGGCGCGGCCCTCCGACGCCTTGCGCACGATCCGCGACGCGATGCCGTTGCGCTTGAGGACGGCCGCCGTCCCCTCGGTGGCCAGGAGCGTGAAGCCGAGCTCGGTGAGCCGCTTCGCCGGGAACGTGATCGCGCGCTTGTCCCGGTCGGCGACCGAGATGAAGGCCACCCCCGAGGTCGGCAGGCCGCCGAAGGCCGCCGCCTGCGACTTCGCGAACGCCGTCGGGAAGTCCGCGTCGATCCCCATGACCTCGCCGGTCGAGCGCATCTCCGGACCGAGGACCGTGTCCACGACGTTGCCGGCCTCGGTCCGGAAGCGCCGGAACGGCAGGACCGCCTCCTTGACGGCGATCGGGGCGTCCAGGCCCAGGTCGCCGCCGTCGCCCTCCGTGGGCAGGACGCCGTCCCGGCGCAGGTCGGCGATGGTCGCGCCGGCCATGACGAGCGCGGCGGCCTTGGCCAGCGGCACGCCGGTCGCCTTGGAGACGAAGGGCGCGGTCCGGGACGCGCGCGGGTTCGCCTCGAGCACGTAGAGGACGTCGGAGACCAGCGCGTACTGCACGTTGAGGAGCCCGTGCACGCCCACGCCCCGGGCGATCGCCTCGGTCGACCGGCGGATGCGGCCGAGCTCGGCCGTCGACACCGTCACGGGCGGCAGGGCGCACGCCGAGTCGCCCGAGTGGATGCCCGCCTCCTCGATGTGCTCCATGACGCCCCCGAGGTAGAGCTCCGTCCCGTCGAAGAGCGCGTCGACGTCGAGCTCGATGGCGTCGTCGAGGAACCTGTCGATGAGCAGCGGCGGGATCTGGTCGCCGACGCCACGGGACACCGCGCGGGCGCCCTCGAGGGCCCGGGCGACGTACCCGGAGAGCTGCTCGTCGGAGTAGACGATCTCCATCCCCCGCCCGCCCAGGACGTACGACGGGCGCACGAGGACCGGGTAGCCGATCCGGCGGGCGACCGCGGTCGCCTCCTCCAACGACGTCGCCGTGCCGAACGCCGGCGCGGGCAGGCCCGCCGAGACGAGCACGCGACCGAACGCCCCGCGGTCCTCCGCGGCGTCGATCGCCTCCGGGGGCGTGCCCAGGATGGGCACCCCGGCGGCCTCGAGCCGGCGCGCGAGCGCCAGCGGCGTCTGCCCGCCGAGCTGGACGATCATGCCCGCCACCGGGCCCACGGCCGCCTCCGCCGCGTAGACCTCCATGACGTCCTCGAACGTCAGCGGCTCGAAGTACAGGCGGTCGGCCGTGTCGTAGTCGGTCGAGACGGTCTCGGGGTTGCAGTTGACCATGACCGTCTCGTACTTCTCGCGCAGCGCGAGGACGGCGTGCACGCAGGAGTAGTCGAACTCGATCCCCTGACCGATCCGGTTCGGGCCGGACCCGAGCACGATGACGGCGGGCCGCTCGCGCGGCTCGACCTCCGTCTCGTCGTCGTAGGAGGAGTAGTGGTAGGGCGTGCGGGCGGCGAACTCGGCGGCGCAGGTGTCGACCGTCTTGAAGACCGGGCGCAGCCCGAGCGACTGGCGCACCTCCCGGACCGTGTCCTCCGCGGTCCCCCGGAGCCGGGCGATCTGCGCGTCCGACAGGCCGTGGCGCTTCGCGCGGCGCAGCACCTCGGGCGCCATCTCGTGCGCCTCGGCGACCTCGGCGGCGATCTCGTTGACGAGGACGATCTGGTCGAGGAACCACGGGTCGATGCCGGTGGCCTCGTAGACGGCCTCGACGGTGGTGCCGCCGGGCCGCCCGACCGACCGCAGCACCTGCTGGACCTGGATGAGCCGCTGCTCCGTGGGGATGCCCACCTGGGCCATCAGCGCGTCCAGGTCGCCCCCGGCGGGGGCGTCGCCGTCCCAGTGGAAGACGGACCCGGCCTTGTCGATGGACCGCATCGCCTTGCCGAGGGCCTCGGCGAAGTTCCGGCCGAGGGACATCGCCTCGCCGACCGACTTCATGGTCGTCGTCAGCCGCGGGTCCGCCGCGGGGAACTTCTCGAACGCGAACCGCGGCACCTTGACGACCACGTAGTCGAGGGCGGGCTCGAACGACGCCGGCGTGGAGCCCGTGATGTCGTTCGGGATCTCGTCGAGCGTGTAGCCGACGGCCAGCCGCGCGGCGATCTTCGCGATCGGGAAGCCGGTCGCCTTCGACGCCAGCGCCGACGAGCGCGACACGCGCGGGTTCATCTCGATGACGACGACGCGCCCCGTCTGCGGGTGCACGGCGAACTGGATGTTGCAGCCGCCGGTGTCCACGCCGACCTCACGGATGACGGCGATGCCGATGTTGCGCAGCTGCTGATACTCGCGGTCGGTCAGGGTCAGCGCGGGGGCGACGGTGACGGAGTCGCCGGTGTGCACGCCGACGGGGTCGACGTTCTCGATCGAGCACACGACCACGACGTTGTCGACGCGGTCGCGCATGAGCTCGAGCTCGTACTCCTTCCAGCCGAGGATCGACTCCTCGAGGAGCACCTCGGTCGTCGGCGAGTAGTGCAGGCCCTGGCCGGCGATCTGGCGCAGGTCCGACTCGTCGTACGCG
>JAEZBT010000213.1 GCA_023426865.1 Actinomycetes bacterium | reverse complement strand
GCCGCGCGCCGGCCGCGCCTGCCGTGCTCGCGCTGGCGGACGAGCACGAGCCACACGATCCCAAGCAGCGCCGCCCAGGCGATGCCCTCGGTGAGCCACCCCAGCCACCGCCACCGGCCGACGACCGGCAGTGTCGACCCCGGGTCGGCGATCTGCCAGGAGCTGCTGAGCAGGGTGACGAACAGGATCGGGAACGACACCATGACGGCCCAGTGCGCGACGGCGACCCCCGGCCGGCTGCGGAACCGCCGGTGGGCGAGGATCTGCCGGACCGCGAGCACGGTGCGCCGCCAGGGCTGGGCGCGCCGCTCGGGTGCCGGCCCGCCGCGCCGGACGACGCGCAGGATCGCCCCGGCGCCGAGCAGGAACGACCCCGCGCCGACGACCGTCGATCCCACGGCCAGCACGAGGGCGACCCACTGCAGCGCTGTCACGGGGGCACGGTACCCGGGCAGGTCGGGGGCTTGCCCCGGCAGACGCCGGGTCATGATCGACGTGACCACGGTAGAGTTGGTCCATCCCGCGGTGCACCGGCCAGCTCCGGTCGTCGCCGCACACCCGCACCCGCACGCCCTACGCCGCACGACCGCACACCTGCCCACCCGCAGGCACACCCGCCCGCCGACGACCTGACCGCCCACCGACGACCGCCCTCGACCCTCCTGGACGGAACCGGACATGCTGCTGCTGCTCGCCGCGCACGTCGTGGCGGCCGTCGCTGCGCCCGTCGTGATGCGGTGGCTCGGCCGACGGGGGTTCCTCCTGCTGGCGCTCGTCCCGGCGTCGGCGCTGGTCTGGGCGCTGGGGTGGTCGGCCGACGTCATGGACGGCCGGGGCCCGGGCCAGCACGTCGCGTGGGTGCCGCACCTCGACATGTCGCTCACGTTCCGCCTGGACACGCTGAGCTGGCTGATGGTGCTGCTCGTCACGGGCGTCGGGACGCTCGTCTTCATCTACTCGGCCGGCTACTTCTCGGCCAAGGCCGCGGGGCTGGGCCGGTTCGCGGGCGTGCTCGTGGCGTTCGCGGGCTCGATGCTCGGCCTGGTCACGACCGACGACGTCCTGCTCCTGTACGTGTTCTGGGAGCTGACGACCGTCACGTCGTACCTGCTCATCGGCCACTACGCGGACCGCAAGGCGTCGCGTCGCGCGGCGATGCAGGCGATCGTCGTGACGACGTTCGGCGGTCTCGCGATGCTCGTGGGGCTCATCACCCTCGCCGAGTCCGCGGGCACCTACCGGATCTCCGAGCTGGTCGCCCACCCGCCGTCGGGCACCGCCGTGACGGTCGCCGTCGTGCTGGTCCTGGTGGGGGCGTTGACCAAGTCCGCGCTCGTCCCCTTCCACTACTGGCTGCCGTCCGCGATGGCCGCGCCGACGCCGGTCTCCGCCTATCTGCACGCGGCGGCGATGGTGAAGGCCGGCGTGTACCTGGTGGCGCGCTTCGCCCCGGGCTTCGCCGACGTCGGCGCCTGGCGCGCCATCGTGCTCGCCGTCGGTACCTGGACGCTCGTGCACGGCGGCTACCGGGCGCTGCGGCAGTACGACCTCAAGCTCGTCCTCGCGTTCGGCACGGTGAGCCAGCTCGGGCTGCTCGTGCTCCTGGTCGGCTCGGGCAACCAGGCCGCGGCGCTCGCAGGACTGGCGATGATCGGCGCGCACGCGATGTTCAAGGCGTCGCTGTTCCTCGTGGTCGGCGTGGTCGACGCCGCCACCGGCACGCGCGACCTGCGTCGCCTCGAGGGCGTCGGCCGGGCGCTGCCCGTCACGGCGACGGTGGGCGCGCTCGCGACCGCCTCGATGATGGGCTTCCCGCCGTTCGCGGGGTACGTCGCCAAGGAGGCCGCGCTCGAGGCCCTGTGGCACGACAACGGCACCGGGGCGGGCGTCGCCGTCCTGGTCGGGTTCGTGGTCGGGTCCGCGCTGACCGTGGCGTACGGCCTGCGCTTCTGGGTGGGCGCCTTCGGCCCGGCCATCCGCGGCGCGGTCCCCCTGCCCGCCCCCGACGACGGCGTCTGGCCGCCGCTGCAGATCAACCGACCGAGCCTGCTGCTCGTCGCGCCCGCCGCGGTGCTCGCGGCGCTCGGGCTGGCGACGGCGCTCGTGCCCGCGTTCGGCGAGGAGCTGCTGAGCCCGCACGCCGCGCTCTACCCGGGAGACCCCGGGCACCTGACGCTGTGGGCCGGCATTGGGCCGGCGTTCTGGCTGACCGTCGTCGTGCTCGCCGCCGGCGGGCTGATGTACTGGCAGCGCGTCCGCGTGGAGGGCTGGCAGCACCGGATCCCCGTGCGCGCCGACGCCGACCTCATCTACCGGCGGATGATGCGTCGCCTCGACGACGTCGCCGCCGACGTCACGGGTTTCACGCAGCGTGGTTCCCTCCCGTTCTACCTGGGCACGATCCTGCTGGTCCTCGTCGCGCTGGAGCTCGGGGCGCTGCTCACGGACCCGCCGGACGTCGAGGCGTGGCGGGCGTGGGACACACCCGTCCAGGCCGTCGCGGGCCTGCTCACCGCGGGTGCGGCCGTGCTCGCCGCGCGCGCCCGGCGGCGGCTGAAGGCTGTGCTCCTCTCGGGCGTCAGCGGCTACGGCATGGCGGCCCTCTTCCTGCTGAACGGTGCGCCCGACCTCGCGCTCACCCAGGTGCTCGTGGAGACGGTCACGCTGGTCGTGCTGGTGCTGGTGCTCCGCCGGCTGCCCCCGTACTTCTCCGTGCGCCCGCTGGCCGCGAGCCGGTGGCTGCGCCTCGCGATCGGGCTGGCGGCCGGACTGGTCGTGGGGGGCGGGGGGGGGCGCCCCCCCCCCC
>JAEZBT010000194.1 GCA_023426865.1 Actinomycetes bacterium | reverse complement strand
CGTCGAGACCGCGCGCGCCCGGCCGACGGGCGTCGGCGAGCTGGACCGGGTGCTGGGCGGTGGGCTGGTCCCGGGTGCGGTGGTGCTGGTCGCGGGCGAGCCGGGCGTCGGCAAGTCCACGCTGCTGCTCGACGTCGCGGGGCGGGTGGCGTCCGCCGGGCGACCGGTGCTCTACGTGACGGGCGAGGAGTCCGCGGGCCAGGTGCGACTGCGCGCCGAGCGGATCGGGGCGCTGTCCCCGCACCTGCTGCTCGCGTCCGAGACCGACCTCGGCGCGGTGCTGGGCCACCTCGAGGCGACCGAGCCCGAGCTGTTCGTCCTCGACTCGGTGCAGACCGTGGCGTCGGCGCACGTCGACGGCGCGCCGGGCGGCGTCGGGCAGGTACGTGAGGTCGCGGCCGCGCTCATCGCCGCCGCCAAGGAGCGCGGGATCCCGGCGCTGCTCGTCGGGCACGTCACCAAGGACGGCAGCGTCGCGGGCCCGCGCACGCTCGAGCACCTGGTCGACGTCGTGTGCCAGGTCGAGGGCGAACGGCACTCCCGGCTGCGCCTCATCCGCGCCAGCAAGAACCGGTACGGCGCCACCGACGAGGTCGGCTGCTTCGACCTCACCGACGCCGGGGTGGTCGAGCTGCCCGACCCGAGCGGCCTCTTCCTCTCCGCGACCGTCCACGACGTGCCGGGCACGTGCGTGACCGTGACGCTCGAGGGCCGGCGCCCGCTCGCCGCGGAGATCCAGGCACTGGTCGCCCCGACGCTGCTGAGCAACCCACGCCGCACGACCAGCGGCCTCGACTCGAGCCGGCTCGCCATGGTGCTCGCCGTGCTGCAGCGGCGCGGCGGGGTGCCGGTCAGCGACAAGGACGTCTACGCGTCGACCGTCGGCGGGGCGCGTGTGGTCGAGCCGGCAGCGGACCTTGCGCTCGCGCTGGCGATCGCAGGAAGCGCCCACGACCTCCCGGTGGCGCCGGGGCTCGTGGCGTTCGGCGAGGTCGGGCTCGCGGGCGAGGTGCGTTCCGTCGTCGGGCTGCCGCGGCGGCTCGCCGAGGCACGGCGCCTGGGCTTCCGGACGGCCGTCGTGCCGGAGGGCGCGCTGGCCGAGGGCACGGCACCCGACGGGATGACCGTGCTCGAGGCGCGCGACGTGCGCCACGCGGTCCGGCTCGCCCGGATGTCCGCCGGACAGGCCGACTGACCTCGGACGACGCCGGACCCCGCCCTTTCCGCACGCCTCGCCGCCTCTCGCGCGCCGGACGCCGGAAGGACCGGGGGAAATGCCTGCCGGTGCCCGCGCGTCGAGCAGGGGGTCCCCGCCACAGCGGCGTGCGCACGCGTACCCTTGGCCCGTGGTCACCAGCGAGCGGAGCGCCGAGGACACGCTGCGCGCCACCCTGACCGCCGTCGCGCCCGGCACCGAGCTGCGCGACGGCCTCGAGCGCATCCTGCGCGGCCGGACCGGGGCGCTCATCGTGCTCGGCCACGACCGCGTCGTCGACGCCATGTGCTCCGGCGGCTTCATCCTCGACGTGCCGTTCTCCGCGACGCGCCTGCGCGAGCTCGCGAAGATGGACGGCGCCGTCATCGTCGACCGCGACGCGGCCCGGATCGTGCGCGCGGCCGTCCAGCTGCTGCCCGACCCGACCATCGAGACCACCGAGTCCGGCACGCGGCACCGCACCGCCGAGCGCGTGGCCAAGCAGTCGGGCTTCCCGGTGATCTCCGTCAGCCAGTCGATGCGGATCGTCGCCCTCTACGTGGGCGGCTCGCGGTACGTGCTCGAGGAGACGGACGTCATCCTGTCGCGGGCCAACCAGGCGCTCGCGACGCTCGAACGCTATAAGGCCCGCCTCGACGAGGTCAGCGGCACGCTCTCGGCCCTCGAGATCGAGGACCTGGTCACGGTGCGCGACGTCGCCGCCGTCGTGCAGCGGCTCGAGATGGTGCGCCGTATCTCCGAGGAGATCGACGGCTACGTCGTCGAGCTCGGGACGGACGGTCGGCTGATGGCGCTGCAGCTCGACGAGCTCGTCGGCGGCATCGGGTCGGACCGCCAGCTCGTCATCCGCGACTACGTCGAACCGGGCAGGGGCGGCAAGAACCACGCCGACGCGCAGGCCCAGCTCGCGACCCTCGACTCCAACGAGCTCCTCGACCTGGCGCACATCGCCCGGATCCTCGGCCTGGTCGGCCCGGACGACTCGCTCGACGGCGCGGTCGCCCCGCGCGGCTACCGGCTCATGTCGCGCGTGCCGCGCCTGCCGGGCACCATCGTCGACCGGCTGGTCGGACACTTCGGCGGACTGCAGAAGCTCCTGGCCGCGGGCATCGACGAGCTCATGGCCGTCGAGGGCGTCGGCGAGCAGCGGGCACGCGCCGTCCGCGAGGGCCTCTCGCGGCTCGCGGAGTCGAGCATCCTCGAGCGCTACGTCTGACCTGCGCGGCGCAGTCTCCACCCGCGAGTGGAACGAAAGTGCTGTGATCCGACGCGGAGTGGAACGTTGTGCTCCCGTTTCGTTCCACTCGATCGGGGTGGGGGCACCGGCCCCGGCTACTCCAGCGTGAAGACCAGGTCGTTGCTCTCCGCGCCGACGAGCGTGGCCTTGGCGTGGTAGGTGCCGGGGCGCGGCTCCGGCAAGCCGGACGAGCACGTGGCGTCCGAGCGCACGCGGGCCCACGGCACGGACGCGGCCTCCTGCGCGCCCTCGGCGAGGAGCAGCATCCGCTCCGCACCCTCAGCGCCCTCGACCGCGCAGTCCAGCGAGGACCAGATACGGTCCGAACCCGAGGTGACCAGCACCTCGACCGCCGCGTTCCCCGCGTCCACGGTGCAGCTCGACCCGGCCGCCTTGGTGATCGTCACCGTGAACGTGGGCGTGGCGCCGGCGGCGTAGCTGGTGGCGTCGCTGGTCAGGGCGAGCTGCAGGTCGGCGGCCTCGCAGGTGCGCGACGCCGCACCGTCCGGCTCGTCCGCCGGTTCGGTCTCGGTCGTCGACGTCTCGGGCTCGGTGGCCGTCTCGGGCTCGTCCTCGCCGCCACCACCGCCACCGCGGAAGAACAGGGCCCAGACGATCAGGATCACCAGGAGCGCGACGACGCCGACCAGCGTCCGGCGGACCCAGTAGACCCACCGGGGCTGCGGCTCGAGGCCCCGCAGGACGGTGCTCATCGTCGTCTCACCTCCTGCGCACACGGTACGGCCGTGTGCCGCCACGCCCCGGGAGCCGCGCCGTGAGACAGGTGGGGCGTCAGAGCAGCGAGAGCGCCGCCTCACCCGTACCAGAACGCCTTCACACCGACGCCGGGCAGCACGGCGGGCACGGTCGGTCGTCCCGCCGCAGCCGTCCACGACCACCCCATCGGCATTCCCGCGTCGAGCCGACCCGACGTCACGGGTGAGCGATGATCGAGGGATGCATCCGCTGGTCGCGCCCGTCGTCGACTGGTACGCCCGCGCGGCCCGCGACCTGCCTTGGCGCGCCCCCGACCGCACCCCGTGGGGCGTGCTCGTGAGCGAGGTCATGCTGCAGCAGACGCCCGTGACGCGTGTGGAGCCGGTCTGGCGGGCGTGGCTGGAGCGCTGGCCGACACCGGTCGACCTCGCCCTGGCCCCGACGGCCGACGTCCTGCGCGCGTGGGGCACGCTCGGCTACCCGCGGCGCGCGCTGAGGCTGGTCGCGTGCGCGCGGGCGGTCGTCGAGCAGCACGGCGGCGAGCTGCCGATGACCGAGGC
>JAEZBT010000157.1 GCA_023426865.1 Actinomycetes bacterium | reverse complement strand
GGCCAGGCCGCCGCCCGCGGCGTCGGCGGCGGGGCCGAACGCGACGAAGACCCCGGCGCCCAGCATCGCGCCCAGTCCCACGACGACGGCGTCGCGCAGGCCCAGGCGCCGGGCGAGGCGGTCGGTCACCCGCCCCGGCCCCAGGTGGTCGTCAGGCCGACTCCCGCACCACGAGCTCCGCGTGGAAGATCCGCGGGACGACCTCCTCGTCCGCGCCCATGATCTTCGCGAGCAGCAGCTCGCCCGCGGCGCGGCTCATCTCGACCACGGGGTTGCGCAGCGTGGTGAGCGGCGGCGTGGTCGAGGTGGCGACGCCGAGGTCGTCGTAGCCGACCACCTTGATGTCGTCGGGCACGGAGCGGCCGTGCCGGGCCAGCACGCTGAGAGCGCCGGCCGCCATGAGGTCCGACGCTGCGAAGATCGCGTCGATGTCGGGGTACGCCGCGAGCAGGCGCTCGGTCGCCGCGGCACCGCCGGCGGAGGTGAAGTCGCCGCGCGCCATCGCCTCGTCGGACAGGCCGGCGTCGTGCAGCGCGGAGCGCCAGCCGGCGAGTCGGTCGAGGCCGGCCGCCATGTCGAGCGGGCCGGCGATCGTCGCGATGCGCGTGCAGCCCGCCTTGATGAGGTGCTCGGTGGCGACCCGGCCGCCGTGCTCGTTGTCGACGTCGACGAACGTCACGTCGCCCGCCGCGGACCACGGCCGGCCCACGAACACCGTGGGGAGCCGCGAGTCGTGCAGCACCTGGTCGAGCGCGTCGTCGCGGTGGTGCGAGACGACGACCGCGCCGTCGACGTGCCGGTTGAGCAGGTAGCGCGTGGTCCGCTTGGCCTCCTCGCCCCGGCGCGCGATGAGCAGGACGAGCTGGATGTCGGTGGGGTCCAGCGCCGCCGTGATGCCCTGGAGGGTGCCGGCGAAGTACGGGTCGGTGAGGACGCGCTCGTCGGGCTCGGGGACCACGAGCGCCACCGAGTCGGTGCGGCGCGTGACCAGGCTGCGCGCGGCGCGGTTCGGTGTGTAGTTCAGCTCGGCGATCGCGGCGTCCACCGCGGCCTGGGCCGAGGGGCTGACCTTGAGCCCACCGTTGATCGCGCGCGACGCGGTCGAGCGGGAGACGCCCGCGCGTCGGGCGACCTCCTCCAGCGTCGGGGCGTGCGGCATCGCGAGCCCCGTCCGGCCCGTGGCCGGTGCCTCCGAGCGGGCGTCGTCCGTCATCCGGACCTCTCCTCCCACGGCAGCCCGCCCTGGGCCGCCACCTGCGCAAACCACTCGCCCGACGCCTTCAGTGTGCGCCGCTGCGTCGCGTAGTCCACGTGCACGATCCCGAACCGGCGCGAGTACCCCCACGCCCACTCGAAGTTGTCCAGCAGCGACCACACGAAGAACCCGCGTACGTCCGCACCGGCCGCGACGGCGTCGATGACGGCGCCGACGTGGGCAGCGAGGAATGCGCGCCGTTCGGGGTCGTCGACCCGACCGTCCGGGCCGACGACGTCATCGTAGGCGGCGCCGGTCTCCGTGACCGCCAGTGCGACACCCGCGGGGCCCGTGTACTCGGCCTGCAGACGCAGGAGGAGCCGCGTGAGGCCCTCCGGCTGGACCTCCCAGCCCATGGACGTCTGCGGGAGGCCGCGCGCCACGCGGTGGATGCCGACGGGGGAGGGCAGCGGGCTGACGACGGGCCTCGTCAGGGACGGCAGGCCGTGCAGCGGCGTGACGGGCAGCCGGTGGCTCACCGCCTGGCCGTGGTAGTAGTTCACGCCCAGGACGTCGAACGGTGCGGCGATCGTCGCCAGGTCGCCGTCGCGGACGTGGTCGGTCAGGCCCAGGTGTGCGGTCTCGGCGACGACGTCGGCCGGGTACTCGGCGCGGAACAGCGGGTCGAGGAAGATCCGGTTCCACTGCCCGTCGATGCGGCGGGCGGCCTCGACGTCGCGCGGGTCGGTCGGGTCGGCGGGGTCCGCGACGTCCAGGTTGAGGCTGATGGCCAGGCGCGCCGCGGGGTCGCGCCGGCGCAGCTCGGTGGCGGCGAGCCCGTGCGCGAGGAGCAGGTGGTGCACCGCCGCCATCGCCGCGCGGAAGTCCTGGCGGCCCGGCGCGTGCTGACCGTTGCCGTAGCCGAGGAACGCCGAGCACCACGGCTCGTTGAGGGTGGTCCACACGTCGACGCGGTCGCCCAGCGCGTCGTGCAGGGTCGCGGCGAACTCGGCGAACCGGTAGGCGGTCGAGCGCTCGGCCCAGCCGCCCTTCTCCTCGAGCGCCTGGGGCAGGTCCCAGTGGTACAGCGTCAGCCACGGCGCGATGCCCGCCTCGAGCAGGGCGTCGACGAGCCGGGAGTAGTAGTCGAGCCCGACCGGGTTCACCGGGCCGTCGTCCGGCTTGACGCGTGCCCACGACGCCGAGAAGCGGTAGGCGCCGAGGTTGAGGGCGCGCGCCGCGGCGACGTCGTCCGCGTAGCGGTAGTAGCTGTCGGTGGCGACCTCGCCGTCGTGGTCGTCGACGACCGCGCCCGGGACGCGGCAGAAGACGTCCCAGATGGAGTCGCGGCGGCCCTCCAGGTGCGCGGCGCCCTCCACCTGGAACGCCGCGGTCGAGGCGCCCCACACGAAGCCGGGCGGGAGCGGCCGCGCTGCTCTCGTCATCGACCTGTCCCGCCTCGCGTCCGCCGCGCGTCGCGGCGGCTGTGCCCGCCGGTCGTGGAGGTGACGGCCGGCCGCCGGTGAGAGCGATCCCACCCGGTGGGGCCATAGTGGCTCCGGCGCTCACCGGGTGTCAACATCTGCCGCGCCTCAGTCGGGATGACGCGCGAGCCATGCCGCCCCGGCCTGCTGCTCGGCGTCGAGCGCCGCCCGCACGGCACCGGCCGCCGCCTCCTCGACCGCCGCGGCGAACAGCGGCAACGAGGCCTTCAGCTCGCCGTCCACCCCGACGACCGAGCCCCCGGCGTCGTCGGGCGCCAGCTGCAGGCGACCCGTGAAGCGCACCGGCGCCCCCACGATCTCCAGCACCACCGACCCCTTGCGCTCGCCGTCCGCGAGTGGCTCCCACGCCTCGACGTGCCGCACCTCGAGCGTCGAGCCCAGGAAGCCGCGGAACTGCGGCGGGATGGTGTCGGTCGCCATCTCGCGGCGCGTGGTCACCGTGAAGCCGTGGTCGGGGTCGCCGACGACGTTCGCGTGGTGGGAGAGTGCACCGGACGCCCGGAGCTTGGCCTCGACGAACTCGGTGTCGGCCAGCATCCTGCCCACGCGGGCGACGTCGGCGTCGTACTGGAGCGTGGCGTGCAGGTGCACGGGTACCTCCCTAGGCCTGGCACGAGGCTAACAAGCCGGAGGTGCCCACCACCTAGGCTGTTCGGCGTGTCCACGCTCAGCGACCTGATCGCCCGCCACGGCCAGCTGCCCCCGCGGGACGTCGAGTGGCTGCACCTGCTCGTGGGCGACTGGCAGCTCATCTCCGACCTCGCGTTCGCGGACCTCGTCCTGTGGCTCCCGACGCCGGCGGGCAACTTCGTCGCCGTCGCCCAGGCGCGGCCGTCGACCGGCGCGACGGTGCACTACGACGACGTCGTGGGCTCGACCGCACCCGAGGGCCTGCGCCCCCAGCTCGAGCGCGCGATGGCGGACCTCGCCATCCAGCGGTCCCGCGAGCCCCGCTGGTTCGGGACGTACGCGGTGCGCGAGGAGGCCGTGCCCGTGCTGCACGACGGGCGCGCGCTCGCCGTCGTCGCGCGGCAGACGAACCTCGGCGGCGTGCGGACCCCCAGCCGGCTCGAGCTCAACTACGTCGAGGCCGCCGACGACCTGGTCGGGATGCTGTCGCGCGGTGAGTTCCCCTCGCCGGACTCGGCCACCGGGCCGCGGCGCGGCGCCCCGCGCGTCGGCGACGGGCTCATCCGGCTGAACTCCGAGGGCGAGGTGCTCTACGCGAGCCCCAACGCCCTGAGCTGCTTCCACCGGCTGGGCGTCCTCGGCTCGCTGGTGGGGGAGTCGCTCGCCGAGGTCACCACCGGCCTGCTCGAGGACCACTCCACGGTGGACGAGTCCCTGCCGCTCGTGGTCATGGGGCGCGCGCCGTGGCGCACGGACGTCGAGGCGCGGGGCGTGTGCATCTCGCTGCGGGCGGTGCCGCTCACCGAGCGCGGCCAGCGCATCGGCGCGGTGCTGCTGTGCCGCGACGTCTCCGAGCTGCGGCGCCGCGAGCGCGAGCTGCTCACCAAGGAGGCGACCATCCGGGAGATCCACCACCGGGTGAAGAACAACCTCCAGACCGTCGCCGCGCTCCTGCGCCTGCAGGCCCGGCGCATGCACTCGCCCGAGGCCAAGGCCGCCCTCGAGGAGGCGATGCGGCGCGTGTCCACGATCGCCCTGGTCCACGACACGCTGTCGCAGGCGCTCGACGAGGCGGTCGACTTCGACGAGCTCGTGGACCGGAGCCTGCGGTTGGCCGCCGACGTCGCCTCGGGCGGCACCGTGCCCGTCCGGACGCTGCGCGAGGGGACCTTCGGGATGGTCCCCGCGGAGGGGGCGACGGCGCTGGCGCTGGTGCTGACCGAGCTCGTGACGAACGCCGTCGAGCACGGTCTGCTCGGCAGCGGTGGCGGGACCGTGGAGATCATCGCCGAGCGGTCAGGCGCCCACCTGCGAGCCACTGTCGCGGACGACGGCGTCGGCGTGGACCCGGAGCGCGGCCCGATGAGCGGGCTCGGCACCCAGATCGTCGAGACCCTCGTGCGCAACGAGCTGCGGGGGAGCATCACCTGGGCGCCCCGCGAGGGCGGTGGGACGCAGGTCGTGCTGGAGGTCGAGCTCCGCGACCGACGCCGCGAGAGCTGACGGGCCCGCCCAGCGAGACCCGACCCACCCCGGGGAGTGGAACGAAACCGGAGCACAACGTTCCACTCGAGTGGGTTTCCCCGCCGTTTCGTTCCACTCGGTGTGCTCGCGGGGTGTTCTACTCGGTGTGCTCGCGGTGTGCTGCGGACAGACGTCGGCCCCGGGACCGCAGGGGGCGGAGGGTCCCGGGGCCGACGCGTCGGTGGTGTGGTGGCCGGCTCTGCGCCGGCGGTCGTTCAGCCGGCGCGGCGTGCGCGCGCGGTGCGGCGCTTGAGGGCGCGGCGCTCGTC
>JAEZBT010000144.1 GCA_023426865.1 Actinomycetes bacterium | reverse complement strand
CGGCGGGGGGGTGCGCCACGTACGCGCACCGCCCCCGCCGGCTGTCGGCTCCGGTCAGCCGAGGCGGCGGACCTCCACCACGGGCTCGGCGTCGGCGGTGCCCGCACCCTCGACGGTGAGCTCGAGGGCGAGCGTCTCGGCGGCGACGAGGTCGCGGTGCGCCTCGACGGCGGCCACCTTGTTTGCGGGCACGCGCAGGGTCAGGGCGATCCGGTCGGCGACCTGGAGCCCCGCGGCCTTGCGCTCGTCCTGCACCGCGCGGACGACGTCGCGGGCGTAGCCCTCGGCGAGCAGGGCGTCGTCGAGGGAGGTGTCCAGCAGGATCACGCCGTCGCCCGGCAGCACCGCGGCGACCTGGCCCTCGGGTGCGCCCTCGGCCACGACGGTGGCGACCTCGTACTCGCCGTCGACCAGCGCGACCGCGCCGGCCTCGGTCTGCACGACGACGCCGTCGGGGCCCTGCGTCCAGGAGCCGGCCTTCGCGGCGCGGATGACGTCCTGCACGGCCTTGCCGAGACGCGGGCCTGCGGCCCGGGCGTTGACCGCCAGCCGGTTCGCGACGCCGAGCTCGGCCATGCTCACGTCAGCCAGGTCCACCAGCGTGACGTGCTTGATGTTCAGCTCGGCGGCGACGAGGGCGACGTACGGTTCGAGGCGGCCCGGCTCGCGCACGGCGACCGCCAGCTCGCGCAGCGGCTGGCGGACCCGCAGGCCGTGCGCCTTGCGCAGGCCGAGGGTCGCCGAGACGACCTCGCGCACCTCGTTCATGGCCGCCACCAGGGCGGGGTCGGCGACGAGCGCCGGCTCGGTCTCGGCGTCGACCACCTCGAGCCGCCAGTCGTGGCCGCCGTCGACGGCGTGGCGCGCACCGTCGCGCACGGGCCAGTCGGTCAGGTGCACGCTGCGCCCGCCCGTCAGGCCCCGCCAGATCTCCTCGGTGACCAGCGGTGCGAGCGGCGCCATCACGCGCAGGAACGCCTCGAGCGCCGTCCAGAGGGTGTCGAACGCGTCGGTGTCCTCGTCCCAGAACCGCTGCCGCTGCGTGCGGACGTACCAGTTCGTGAGCAGGTCGAGGTGCAGGCGGACCGACTCGCACGCGCCGGCGATGTCGTACGCGTCCATCTGCGACGTCACGCGGACCGCGAGCTCCCGCGTGCTCGCGAGCAGGTACCGGTCCATCGGCGGCAGGCCGGCGACGCGCTCCCCGGTGACCGGCTGCGCGCGGTAGCCCTCGCCACCGTTCGCGGCACCCGCGTACAGCGACAGGAAGTAGTACGTGCTCCACAGCGGGAGCAGCACCTGGCGCACCGCCTCGCGGATGCCCTCCTCGACGACGACGAGGTTGCCGCCGCGCAGGATCGGCGACGACATGAGCGACCAGCGGACGGCGTCGGAGCCGTACACGTCCCACATCTGCACGGGGTCGGGGAAGTTGCGCAGGCTCTTGCTGGCCTTGCGTCCGTCGTCGCCGAGCACGATGCCGTGGCACATGACCGTGCGGAACGCCGGCCGGTCGAAGATCGCCGTCGCGAGCACGTGCAGCGTGTAGAACCAGCCGCGCGTCTGCCCGATGTACTCGACGATGAAGTCGCCCGGGTAGTGGTGCTCGAACCAGTCCGTGTTCTCGAACGGGTAGTGCACCTGGGCGAACGGCATCGACCCGGAGTCGAACCAGACATCCAGGATGTCGGGGATCCGGCGCATCGTGGACCGGCCCGTGGGGTCGTCCGGGTTGGGCCGGGTGAGCGTGTCGATGAACGGCCGGTGCAGGTCGGTCACCGGCACGCCGAAGTCGCGCTCGAGCTCGGCGACCGAGCCGTAGACGTCGATCCGCGGGTGGGCCGGGTCGTCGCTGACCCACACCGGGATCGGGGTGCCCCAGTACCGGTTGCGCGAGATCGACCAGTCGCGGGCACCCTCGAGCCACTTGCCGAACTGGCCGTCCTTGATGTGCTCGGGCACCCAGGTGATCTGCTGGTTCAGCTCGACCATCCGGTCGCGGAACGCCGTCACGCGCACGAACCAGCTCGACACTGCGCGGTAGATCAGCGGGTTCCGGCAGCGCCAGCAGTGCGGGTAGGAGTGCTCGTACGTCTCGTGGCGCACCAGGCGCGGCCGCTGCGGCTCGGCGACGTGCTCGAACGGCCCGGTCCCGTTCTTGAGGTCGCGCACGATGTGCGGGTTCGCCTCGAAGACCTGCAGGCCTGCGTAGTCGACGACCTCGGCCGTGAAGCGGCCCTTGCCGTCCACGGGCACGACCGGGGAGATGCCGGCCGCCGCGCACACCGCCATGTCGTCCTCGCCGAACGCCGGCGCGAGGTGCACGACGCCCGTGCCGTCCTCGGTGGTGACGAAGTCGCCCGCGAGGATCCGGTGGTCGCCGTTGTGCCCGACGAAGTAGCCGAAGGGCGGCGTGTACCGCAGGCCGACGAGCGCGCTGCCGGGGAACGTCGCGCGACCGTCCCGGTCGACGACGACCCGGGCCGCGGCATCGCCGGGCTCCTCCCCGTCCGGCGCGACCGCACCGAGCTCGCGGGCGTAGGCGGCCAGCCGCGCCTGGGCGAGGACGACGACCTCCCCCTCGAGCGCGGAGCCCGCGGCCGGGCGGACCCGCACGTACTCGACGTCGGGCCCGACGGCGATCGCCTGGTTCGACGGCAGCGTCCACGGCGTCGTGGTCCAGATGAGCAGCAGCTCGCCGGTCTCGAGGCGGACGCCCACCGTGACGGCGGGGTCCTGACGCGCGGCGTAGACGTCGTCGTCCATGCGCAGCTCGTGGTTGGACAGGGGCGTCTCGTCGCGCCAGCAGTACGGCAGGACGCGGTAGCCCTCGTAGACGAGGCCCTTGTCGTAGAGCTGCTTGAACCCCCAGATCACCGACTCCATGAAGGACAGGTCGAGGGTCTTGTAGTCACGGTCGAAGTCCACCCAGCGCGCCTGGCGGGTGACGTACTCGCGCCACTCGTCCGTGTAGCGCAGCACGGACTCGCGGCAGGCGGCGTTGAACGCCTCGATGCCCATCGCGTCGATCTGCGACTTGTCGGTGATGCCGAGGATGCGCTCGGCCTCGAGCTCGGCGGGCAGGCCGTGGGTGTCCCAGCCGAAGCGCCGCTCGACCCGCTTGCCGCGCATCGTCTGGTAGCGCGGGACGACGTCCTTGGCGTAGCCGGTCAGGAGGTGCCCGTAGTGCGGCAGGCCGTTGGCGAAGGGCGGCCCGTCGTAGAAGACGAACTCGTTGCTGCCGCCGGTGCCCGCGGGACGCGCGTCGATCGATGCCTGGAAGGTCCCGTCCGCGTCCCAGTGCGCGAGGACGTCCTTCTCCAGCGCGGGCAGGTCGGGCGACGCGGGGACGACGGCGGCGCCGTCGGTCGAGCGTCGGTGCAGGGGGTAGACCATCGAGGGGGCTCCTGGGTACTCACGGCTGCGTGCTCCTGCGAGGACGACACCCCGCCGTTCGGCCGGGCACCGCGGTACCACCTCGCTTGCCACCCCAGTCCGGCCGGCTGCCGTGGCTGCCCACCCGTCCTGGGACGACCGCTCTCGTGGGCTGTCACGGGCCCACCCGTCCGGCTCTACTGAGGCGCCCGGACCGCCGTGGCGGCCCGGTTCCCGTTCTTCCGGAGGCTCACCGGTGATGGCCGGGTCGTCGCCTGTGCCCACGATGGTACCGGGCCGGACGAGATCACCGATCCGTCCACGCACCCACAGCGAACACCTCGCACGACCACGCTGCTCGGCGACCCGACCATGTCGGCAGAGGTCCTGGCGACGGTCGAGCTGTAGCGGGTGGTTCCGGGCCGCGGCCTCGTCCCGCCGTCGCCTCCGCCGACCGCCACGGCCGGGCTTGCCGTTGACGTAACGTCAACTCGTACGGTCGTGGGAGTCCGAGAGGAGGTGACGGGATGGGTGAGCACTCGATCCGCGACGTGGCCCGCGCGAGCGGCACCACGAGCCGCACGCTGCGGCACTACGAGGCGGTGGGCGTCCTGCCGGCGACGTGGGTCGGCCCGGGGGGCGTCAGGTACTACGACGACGACGCCCTCGTCCGCCTGCAGGAGGCGCTCGTGCTGCGCGCGCTCGGGCTGCCGCTCGCCGACGTGCGAGCGGTGCTCGACGGCGAACGGGACCGGGCCGCCGCCCTGGGCCGCCACCTCGAGGCGCTGCGGACCGAGCAGCAACGACTGGCGCGGATGGCCGCGTCCGTCGCCCGGACGATCGACGCACTTGCGACGGGAGGGCCCATCGTGGCCGACGAGATGTTCGACGGTTTCGACCACACGCAATACAAGGACGAGGTGGAGCAGCGCTGGGGCAAGGACGCGTACGCG
>JAEZBT010000064.1 GCA_023426865.1 Actinomycetes bacterium | reverse complement strand
GACGACAGCCGGTACCACGTCTCCCCCGCCTCGGCCACGAGCGGCGCCGCGGCCGCAGCCTCCGCCTCGAGCCGGGCAAGGTCGGCGCGCGCGGCCGCGAGCGCCGCCTCGACCTCGTCGCGCCGGATGCGCAGGGCGGTCTCGTCGGCGATCTCCTGCTGGAGGGTCGCGGTGAGCTGGGCCAGGTCGTCGGCCAGGAGGCGCGCCTTGGCGTCGCGCAGGTCGATCTGGATCGTGGCGGCCTTGCGCGCGACCTCGGCCTGGCGACCGAGCGGTCCGAGCTGGCGGCGGATCTCGGCCGTGAGGTCCGACAAGCGCGTGAGGTTCGCCTGCATCGCCTCGAGCTTGCGCAGCGCCTTCTCCTTGCGGCGGCGGTGCTTGAGGATGCCCGCAGCCTCCTCGATGAAGCCGCGCCGGTCCTCGGGCGTCGCGCGCAGCACGGCGTCGAGCTGCCCCTGCCCGACGATGACGTGCATCTCGCGGCCCATGCCGGTGTCGGACAGCAGCTCCTGGATGTCGAGCAGCCGGCACGGGGTGCCGTTGATCGCGTAGTCCGAGCCGCCGCTGCGGAACAGGGTCCGCGAGATCGTGACCTCGGAGTACTCGATCGGCAGGACGCCGTCGTGGTTGTCGATGGTCAGGGCGACCTCGGCGCGACCGAGCGGCGGGCGGCCCGCGGTGCCCGCGAAGATGACGTCCTCCATCGTGCCGCCGCGCAGCGACTTGGCACCCTGCTCGCCCATCACCCAGGCGAGCGCGTCGACGACGTTGGACTTGCCGGACCCGTTCGGCCCGACGACGCACGTGATGCCGGGCTCGAGGTGCAGCGTCGTGGTCGACGCGAAGGACTTGAAGCCCCTCAGCGTGAGCGTCCTCAGGTGCACGGGTCGAGCCTAGGAGGTGCGGGGGCGGCGGCCGGGGAGGCGCTCGCTCACAGGCCCGGGAACCAGAGGGCGATCTCGCGCGCGGCCGAGGCCGGCGAGTCCGAGCCGTGCACGATGTTCTGGGTCACCGGCGTCCCCCAGTCGCGGCCGAGGTCGCCGCGGATGGTGCCGGGCGCCGCCGCCGTCGGGTCGGTCGCGCCCGCCATCGTGCGGAACGCCTCGATGACGCGCTGTCCCTCGACGACGACCGCGACGACCGGGCCCGAGCCCATGAAGTCCACGAGGGAGCCGAAGAACGACTTGCCCTCGTGCTCGGCGTAGTGCGCGCGCAGCAGGTCGGCGTCGGGCACGCGCAGGTCGAGCGCGACGAGCGTGTAGCCCTTGGCCTCGAGCCGGCGCAGAACCTCGCCGACGAGGCCGCGGCGGACGCCGTCGGGCTTGACCAGGACCAGGGTGCGCTCCACGGCGGGCTCTGACGACGTGGGCGCGGGCGCAGGCGCGGCAGACATGGCCGTCACCTTAGCGGCCGTCGGGCCGACGTCAGGCCGCCGGCTGCCCGGCGTCGCGCTCGCGCTCGGCCCGCTCGCGGTCGATCCGGGCTCCGAGGCGCAGCGAAGCGATCCACAGCACCGCGAAGATCCCGCCCACCACGAACATCAGCGGCACGAGCAACCCGCCCGCGACCACCGCCACCTGCAGCACCGAGCCGACGACGTACCCGCCCGGCTGCCGGAGCAGGCCGGCCGCGAGCAGGAGCGACAGTGCGAGCCCGCCACCCAGCAGCCACACCACGCGCGGCTCGGCGACCTCGAGCCCGTAGGCGACGAGGGCCGCGAAGAGGACCACGAACGCCTCGAGGACCAGCATGGTGGCCGCGAACTGACGGCGGGCCGAGCGGGGCGGGCGCGACGAGCGGACGGAGGTCACGCGGTCACGCCTTGCCGAAGAGCAGCCGCGCCTCGGCGACCAGCGTGATCGAGCCGGTGACCAGCACCCCGGCCCCGGTCGGTGATCCGCCGACGCCGGCCTCCGCGAGGTCCGCGGCGCGCGCGACCGCGTCGTCGAGACGCTCGGCCACGTGCACCCGGTCCTCGCCGAACACGTCCACGGCGACCGCCGCGAGCTCGGCGACCGGCAGCGCGCGCACGGAGGCCGACCGCGTCACGACCACCTCGTCGAGCACCGGCTCCAGCACGGACAGGATGTGCTCGGCGTCCTTGTCCGCCAGGATCCCGACGACGCCGACCAGCCGCTCGAAGGCGAAGCCCTCCTCCAGCGCGTCCGCCAGGGCCTGCGCCCCGGCGGGGTTGTGGGCGGCGTCCACGATGACCGTCGGCGAGGAGCGCACCAGCTCCAGCCGGCCCGGCGAGTCGACGTCGGCGAACGCGGCCTCCATGACGGTGCCGTCCAGCGTCCCGCCGCCCCGCAGGAGCGCCTCCGTGGCCGCGAGGGCGAGCAGCGCGTTGTGCGCCTGGTGCCCCCCGTGCAGCGGCAGGAAGACGTCGGCGTACACCCCGCCGACCGTGCGCAGCGTCACGACCTGGCCGCCGACGGCGACCTGCCGGTCGAGGACCTCAAGGTCGACGCCCTCGCGGAGCACCCGGGCGCCCCGCTCCGCGGCGACCGCGAGGATCACGCCGTCGGCGTCGTCGTCCTGGTCCGCCAGCACGAGCGTGGCGCCCTCCTTGACGATGCCGGCCTTCTCCCCCGCGATGTCGACGATGGCGTGGCCTAGCCACTGCTCGTGGTCCCGGGACACCGGCGCGATGACGGCGACCTCCGCCTCGACGACATTGGTCGCGTCCCAGGTGCCGCCCAGGCCGACCTCGACGACCGCGACGTCGACGGGCGCGTCGGCGAACGCCGCGAACGCCATCACGGTGAGCACCTCGAAGAAGCTGAGCCGCGGTCCGCCCCCCTCCAGCGAGCGCTGGTCGACCATGTGCACGTACGGGGCGACGTCGTGCCACACCTCGACGAACCGCTCCGGGCTGATGGGCTCGCCGTCGATGGCGATGCGTTCGGTCACGCTCGTCAGGTGCGGGCTGGTGAACCGCCCGGTCCGCAGCCCGTGCTCGCGCAGCAGCCGCTCGGTCATCCGGCTCGTCGACGTCTTCCCGTTGGTCCCGGTCACGTGGACGACGCGGTACGCGAGCTGCGGGTCACCCAGCAGCGAGCACACCTCGCGCACGCGGTCGAGCGTCGGTTCGAAGTCGTGCTCGGGGGAACGGTCCAGGATCGCCGCGTAGACCTCGGCGAGCGCGTCGGGCGCGGGCACGCTCACGCGGCCACCGCCGGCCGGCCGGTGCGGCCGGTGCCGCGCGTCGAGAGGGGCGCAGGTCGAGGCATGGCTCCCATTCTGGGGCACGACCGGCCCTCCCCCCGCCTCCACCGTGACCGCAACAGTCGGCGCGACGACGGGTCGCCGATGTCGCCCCCCGTTCCTCGCCCGCGCGCGCTGGGCGCGGCGCCCAGCGCGCGCCCGGTGGCGTCCGGCTCGACCGTCCAGCAGCCCGGACGA
>JAEZBT010000062.1 GCA_023426865.1 Actinomycetes bacterium | reverse complement strand
GCCGGCCCCGAAGCCCAACAAAAAGCCGGTTGTCTATCTTTCGGGGGCTGCGGCCGTAGCTGTTGTGATTCTTGTCGCGGCGTGCCTCGCCTTCACCTTCCTCAACCCGCACGTCTACCTGGACATGGTGCTGCTCGGGTCGCTCGCGGGCCGGCACGGCGACGCGCGCTGGGCGTTCGCCGTCGGCGCCGCCGCCGGGAGCGTGGCCTGGTTCACGACGCTCGGCTTCGGCGCCGGCCGGCTACGTCCGGTGTTCGCGCGGCCCGGGTCCTGGCGGGTGCTCGACGGCGGCATCGCGGTCGTGATGGCCGGACTGGCCGTCGGTCTGGTCGTCAGCGGCTGACGGCGCCCACGCCCGCCGGTCGCCCGGTCGGGATCACCGCACCCGGTCGACGCGATCGACGTCCCACACCGGCACGTCGGACTCCACCACCTGCCCGTCGCCCCGGAACACGAGGAACCGGTCGAACCCGCGCGCGAACCACCGGTCGTGCGTCACCGCGAGGACCGTCCCCTCGAAGGCGGCGAGCCCGCGCTCGAGCGCCTCGGCCGAGTGCAGGTCCAGGTTGTCCGTCGGCTCGTCGAGGAGCAGCAGCGTCGCCCCGGACAGCTCGAGCAGCAGGATCTGGAACCGCGCCTGCTGGCCGCCCGACAGGGTGCCGTAGCGCTGCTCGGCCGCCGCCACGAGCTCGTACCGGTCCAGGGCCCGGCTGGCGAGGTCGCGGGACAACCCCGCCCGCGTGCCCTCGCCGCGGTGCAGGATCTCCAGCAGCGTGCGCCCGGCCAGCTCGGGGTGCGTGTCGTTCTGGGCGAACCAGCCGGGCCGCACCCGCGACCCGAGGGTGACGCGGCCCGTGTGCCGGACGGGGGCGACGCGCGGTCCGCCCTCGACGGGCGTGTGCTCGACGTCGGGGTCGCTGCCGCCCGCCGCGAGCAACCGCAGGAAGTGGGTCTTGCCGGACCCGTTCGAGCCCAGCACCGCGACCCGCTCGCCGAACCACACCTCGAGGTCGAACGGCTTCATGAGCCCCGTGAGCTCGAGCTGCCGCGCGACGACGGCGCGCTTGGCGGTGCGCCCGCCGACGAGCCGCACCCGGACGTCCTGCTCCCGGGACACCGCCTGCGGCGGGCCCGCCTCCTCGAACTTGCGCAGCCGCGTCTGGGCGGCCTGGTACCGCGAGGACATCGAGTCGTTGTACGCGGCCTTCGCCTTGAGCGTGGCCACCAGCTCGCGCAGCTTGGCGTGCTCCTCGTCCCAGCGCCGGCCGAGCTCGGCGAGCCGGTCCATCCGCTCCCGCCGCGCGTCGGCGAACGTCGCGAACCCGCCGCCGTGCACCCACAACGTCGCGCCGACGGACGGGCTCGCGGAGACCTCCAGGCTCGCGACGTGCGTCGCGGTCCGGGCCAGCAGCTCGCGGTCGTGGCTGACGAAGAGGACGGTCTTCGGCGAGGCGACCAGCCGTTCCTCGAGCCAGCGCTTGGCGGGCACGTCGAGGAAGTTGTCGGGCTCGTCGAGCAGGAGGACCTCGTCGGGACCTGCCAGGAGCGCCTCGAGGACGAGCCGCTTCTGCTCACCGCCCGACAACGACCGGACCTCCCGGTGCTGCGCCCGCTCGAACGGGATCGACAGGACGGCGTCGGTCACCTTGTCCCAGGCCACCGCGGCCTCGTACCCGCCGGCGTCGCCCCAGCCCGCGAGGGCGTGCGCGTAGCGCATCTGGGTGGGCTCGTCGTCGGTGGTCATCATCGCCAGCTCGGCGTCCGCGAGCTCGGCGGCCGCGGCCCGCAGGGCGGGCGGCGCGAGCGACGCGAGCAGGTCGCGCACCGACCGGTCGTCGTGGATCCGGCCCACCATCTGCGCCATCACGCCCAGGCCACCGCTGCGGGCGACGGAGCCCGTGTGGGGGGCGAGCTCGCCGGCGAGGATCCGCAGCAGCGTGGTCTTCCCGGCACCGTTGGGACCGACGAGGGCGACGCGCGCACCGTCGCCCACCCGCAGCTGCACGTCGGTGAGCAGGGGACGCCCGTCGGGCAGCGCGTAGCCGACGCCGTTCAGCTCGAGGTGGCCCACGGGCCGCAGTGTGGTGCTCACCACGCGGCGGCGTCGACCGGATTCCCACCCGCACCGCGCCGCCCGCGTCCGGATGCGGCCGCGTCGGGCCGGTGCGAGCGTGAGGACATGACGACGCCCAGCGACTTCGACAGCGGGGGCACCCCGGCGACCACGCCCGACCCGGAGACCGGCGCCGAGGGCGACACCGACCAGCTCCAGCAGGACGACACGCTGCTCGACCGCGGCGTGGACAACGTGCTCGACGAGGGCTACTCGCCGCCCGAGCACCTGCCGAACCGACCGCGGCTGGAGACCCACCTCGACCAGGAGCTGGGCGAGCGCCTGGACGACAAGCTCGCCGCGGAGGAGCCCGAGGTGTGGGAGACCGACCCGGGCCCCGACGCGGGCGCGCGCGAGCCGGACCGCGCCGGGCGCCTCGCCGCCGCGGACGCCGAGGCGACCGGCCTGCCC
>JAEZBT010000047.1 GCA_023426865.1 Actinomycetes bacterium | reverse complement strand
GGGTGCCGGGCGGCCCGGCGCGGGCCGCGAGGGGGCCCCGGGCAGGTTGTCCCGGGGCACCGTCGTCGATCACTCACCCGCAGCCGTCACCCGCCGACGTGGGCCACGAGCCCCTGGACCAGGAACGCCAGGAAACCCAGGCTCTTCGGCACGACGACCACGAGGTCGTCGTCACTGAGGTCACCGGAGGTGCCCTCGACCGAGTACAGGCCCAGCTTGGCGTTGCGCTGCAGCGTCACCCGCTCCGAGGCCGCACCCTCGTCGTCGACGACGACCTGGCCGAGGCCGACCGGCCGCGCGCTGCCGATGACGATCACCGGGTCGAGGCGGAGATCCACCGACGATCCGGGCAGGTACCCCGTGAGGTCGACGGTGATCTTCGTCCCGGCGGTGGCGATGATCTGTCGGACGCCCAGTGCGGGATCGGGCACCGGGGGCGGCTCGACGGCCTCGACCAGCTGCGCGACACCCCAGCGAGCGGTGCTCTGGTAGCTGATCCCCGTCGGGTCCGCCCACGTGCGCACGGACGTCCGCGCGCCGTCGGTCCCGTCGTTCACCTGGAAGTCCAGGCCGTGGAACGTCCCCGGGCCGCCCGCCTCCAGCAGGCTGACGGAGGCCTCGACGCGGTACCCGGTGTCGGTGAGCGTCGTGGCGCTCGCCAGCCGGTCCCGCTGGAACGTCTCGTCACCCGTGCCGAACGAGGCGACGTTCTCGGCGCTGATGCGGATCTGCGTGTCGTCGTAGCGGTACGGCCCGTTCCGGACGTTCCCCGCGTCCACGAAGATCTCCACCGAGTCCTGCACCCACGGGTCGGAGCCCGACACGTCGATCTGGTCGTCGGTGACGTCCGCCAGCACGTACAGGGTGCTGCCGTCGTCGCTCCACAGCGTCCGGACCTCGGCCGTCGCCGCGCCCTCGGCCGAGCCCTCGATCTGGGTCTCGGTCGTCACGACGTTCGCGAGCTCCCAGACGTCGTCGACCTCGCCGTCGATCGTCGGGGCCGCCGGCGCCTCCGCCACCTCGGTGAAGGACAGCGGCTCGACCAGCGTGAGCGTGCCGAGCACACCGGGGGCGTTCCAGCCCGTGGTGGTCTCGCGGTCGGTCACCTGGAGGTCGAAGTCGAGCACGTCCCCGAGGGCGGCGTCGGTCAGCGGCAGGTGCACCACCGCCGACCAGCCGTCCCCGGTCTCGGTCACGACGCCGGGCACGTCACCCGAGCCGTCGCGACCGAAGGCGTGGGTGCTCTCGCCCACGACGACGGCGATCCCGTCGGCCGCGTCCTGCGTCGCGTCGGCCACCTCGACGTACACCGTCAGGTGGTCGGCCTCCCAGCGGGTCTGGAACCCCGCCACGTCGCCCACCTCGTGCAGCGGCAGGCGCTGCCAGTCGTGGGCGGTCGTCGCGGAGGCGTCCAGCGGCACGGAGCCGGCGAAGGACAGCTCGGCGAGCAGCCTCGGCTCGAGCTCGGCGCCCGCAGCGCCGTAGTACGCGGGCTTGCCCTGCAGACCGGAGTCGAACAGGAGCGGCGCCTGCGTGCTGCGCCAGCTGCGGCCGTCGTGCAGGCCCCAGACCGTCACGCAGAACATGTCGCCGGTGGCCGCGTGGTACTGCCGGAACACCTCGAACGCGTCGCGGTAGTAGTAGCCCTGCTCGATGAGGTTCGCCTGCGTCACGGGCGTACCGACCGTGACGTCCATCTCCGTGACGGCCTGCACGACCGGCAGGTCCGCGAACCGGTTCAGCGCGGTCTCGAGCGCCGACACCGGCGTCGACAGCGACACGTGGAACTGATGCCCGACGCCGTCCACCGGGACGCCGCGGTCGAGCAGGCGGTCCACCAGGGCGTAGTAGCGGTCCTGCTTGCCGCCCTGGTCGGTGTTGTAGTCGTTGATGAAGAGCGTGACCGGGTGCTCGGCCCCCTCGGCGGCGTACTCGCCGTTGAAGGCCTCGTCCGCGTACGCGAACGCCAGGTCGATGAACTCCTCACCGAGGATCCGGTACCACTCGCTGCGCCGCAGGCCGTCGGCGTACTCCGGGCTGTCGGAGATCACCTCGTTGACGACGTCCCACGCCACCAGCGGGTTGGTGTCGCTGCCGAAGGCGCCGTACTGGTCCGAGATCGTCTCGGCGATGTCGAAGATGTGCGTGCGCAGCCGGTCGCGCAGGAACTGCTTGTCCGCGTCGCTCGTGGTCAGCGGCTCGCCGGCGTCGTTCTGGAAGAACCAGTCGGGCGTCTGGGAGTGCCACAGCAGCACGTGGCCGTAGAGCCGCAGGTCGTTCTCCTGCGCGAAGTCCATCACCGCGACGGCCTCGGGGTGCATGCGGAAGTTGCGCTCCTCGTCGTACCAGGCCTCGACCTTCATGTGGTTCTCGGCCGTCACCTGGTTGAAGTGCCGCAGCGTGAGCTCACCGGACGAGCCGACCGTGTCCCGGCTGTCGATGGCGACGCCGAGCGGGAAGTCGACAGTGTCCATGAGCGGCGTGAGCGGCTCGACCTGGACGTCACGCGAGCGGATGGTGATGTCGTCCACGAGGAACGACCCGGGCCCACCGGTGTTGTAGGACGTCTCGAAGTACAGGTACGCCGTCTCGGCGTCCGCCATCGTGAACGAGGTCTCGACCTGGGTCCACGACGAGGAGCCGACGTTCGCGAACTGTCCGAGGGTGTCGAAGGCGTCGGCGCCCTCGTTGGTGCGCTGCATGGAGAGCCAGAGGTCGTCCGGCTCCTCCCCGGCGGCCATCTTCACCCAGGCGGTGACGTCGTAGGTCACGCTCGACTCGACGATCTCCGACACGTCGAGGCGGATGCCGTCGCCCTGGCCGTCGCGGTCGCTGACCAGCGCGGCGTACACGGACTCGTGCGCCTCGGCGTCGGTGACGCTGACCGTCGGGCTGCCGCCGGCGTCGCGCGGCTCCCAGCCCTGCGTCGTGGCGTCCTCGAAGTCGAACGTCAGGTCGACGGGGGTGTGGTCGCCGGTGCCCGCGGGGCGGGTCACGAGGATGTCGTCGACGAGGATCGTGTACGCACCGACCGACTGGTCCGGCGTCCCGATGTAGATCTGGACGGCGTTGAGGTCGGTGACGTCACTCGGCACCGTGTAGGTGCCGCTGACCTCGGTCCAGCCGTCCTTCGTGATCGTCGTGTTGGCGACCCAGTTGTAGTTCGGCTTCACGACGAACCGCACGTCGGTGGAGTCGAGCGGGGAGTCGTCGGGCAGCTTGGCCCGCATCGAGAACGTGTAGACGACGTTCTGCTGGAGCAGCGCGGTCGGGGACTGGATGCCCTCGTAGTCCGCGGCGCGCGTGATGCTCAGGGCCTTGCCGCCGTCGGCGTCGACATAGGCGAGGGTCGGCCCGCCGCTGGCGGACCAGTCGCCGAGGGTCTCGTCGTCGAAGTCGACGGCGGTGACCGTCACGACGCCGGGCGCGGGGTCGGACGCCGTCACGGTGAGGTCGTCCAGGAGGAAGCTCGCATCGGCGACGTCCGCCTCGACGTACAGGACCAGGCCGGCCTCACCGTCGGGCACGGTGTAGGTGCCGGTCATCTCGACCCAGGCCGTGTCGTCCACGGGCACCAGCGCCGTCACCTGCGTGTACGTGCCGGAGGTCGTCTCGTTGACCGTGAACTTGACGTTGCTGGTGCCCTCGTCGAGGAGCTTCACCCAGCCGGAGACCGTCAGCGTCTGGCCGGGGACGACCAGGCCGACGACGTCGGTCTGCACGCCCTGCCAGGTGTCGGTCCGCCCGGTGACGCTCAGCGCATGGGTCCCGGTGTGCGCGTCGGTGTCGACGACGGCGATCGTCGAGCCGCGGGCCTCCCACGGGGCGGCGTCGCCGCCCTCGAAGTCGCTGGTGATCACGGCGGTCTCCGCCGCGGATGCCGAGAAGGCCGTGACGGCGGATGCAAGACCCACCGTGGCAGCCGCGAAGGCTGCTGTGACGGCCCGGATGGAACGGAAGTGCCGCATGATCGCCCCTTTGCGTGTGGCAGTGCCGGTGGCCACACGCTAGGCATACGTGAGCGGTAAAGGCAACGTTATCGGACATTTCTTGAAATGCGGGACGAGCCCCCATTGCACAATGCTGCCATCACCCGATCGGGCGATACTTTCGACGCCTATTCGACAGTCTTTCGCGAATGTGCGACGTGCGAGGTCAGCGCACCGCCGGCGGGCACGACGACCGCATCTCGGGACGCACGTCCCGCTTCCCGAGACAGGCGCCCGCACCCGGACGC
>JAEZBT010000465.1 GCA_023426865.1 Actinomycetes bacterium | reverse complement strand
CGCGGCCCGGTGTACCCGCACGCCGAGCCCGTGCGGGGTCTGCACGACGTCGTCGACGCGCAGCGCGGCCATCTCGGAGAACCGGCACCCCGTGGTCCCGAGGAACAGCACGACCGGCTGGCACAGCGGCGGCACCGCCATCACCAGCCGGCCGAGCTGCTCGGGGCGCAGCCAGTGCGGCTCGCGCTTGGTTCCCCCGCGCGGGAGCGCCACCATTCGCGCGACGTTCACCGACAGCCGCCGGTCGCGGATCGCGTAGTCGAACACCAGCCGCATCATCGACAGCGCCCGGCGCCGCGTCGCCGTCGCCAGCCCGCGGGCGGTCAGCGCCGACATCACCCGCTCGACGTCGGCCGCCGAGATCCCGGAGATCGGGTACGCCCCGATCTCCGGGATCACGTACTTGTCCAGCAGGAACCGCGTGGTCTCCTGCCTGCGCACCGCCAGGTGACCACGCGAGGCCTGCCACTCCTCGGCCAGCGCCGCGAACAGCCGCATACTCCTGCCATGTCCGCACAGCGATCGACGCCATCGTTCCCGATGACGATGACTGCCGCCCGACGCGCGGGCGGCGGCCTGCTCGCCGCAGTTGCCCTGGTGCTGGCGGGCGCTGGTTGTGCCGACCCGGCGCCGTCGGGCCATCCGGTCCTGGCCGGGGTCGTGCTGCTGCCTGACGGCTCGCCCTGCTCCGACTGTCACACGGGTGTCACTTCACCGGACTACCCGATGCCCGAGATCGCGCAACGCACCGGTGACGACGGATCCTTCGAGTGGTCGCTGCCAGGCAAGGGAGCCTTCACGGTCGAGGCGACGGGGCACGGGTCGCGTGTCGAGGAGACGGTGACCGTGGGTGAGGGTGACGTCACGGCGCTCGAGCTCCGCTTGAAGTGACGCGACCTCGCGGCCTCGCCTTCTACTATTGTGCGCGTACGCACACTATTGTGTAACGCCAGGAGGTCCCCCGTGCAGACACAGAACCCCTTGGCGATCATCACGCCGACGCTCGACGGTGATGTGCTTGCCGTGCTCGCACGCGCGGATGCTCCCTACACCGTCGGCAGTATCCAGCGCGTCATCGGTGGCCGCTCCTACGCCGGCATCCGCAAGGTCTTGGACCGCCTCACTCAGCAGGGCATTGTCATCGCACAGCCGGTCGGCGCGGCAAACAGCTACCGCCTCAACCGGGAGCATCTCGCCGCGCAGCACGTCATCGCCCTGGCCAACCTTCGGGCGACGCTGGTCGACCGCATCCGCACCTTCGTCGAAGCCTGGCCCGTGCCGCCGATGTGGACCGCACTTTTCGGATCTGCCGCGCGTGGTGAGATGCGTCCGGACTCGGACATCGACCTCTTCCTGGTCGACCCGGCCGTGGACCAGCAGCGATGGGAGGGGCAGGTGCACCAGCTGGGCGGCGAGGTCAGCCGATGGACCGGCAACGACGTGCGCGTGCTGTCCATGACCGAGGCCGAGGTCCTGGCCGGTGCGGCGACCCGAGATCCGATCCTCCAGTCGCTCCTCGACGAGGCGGTGACCATCAGTGGCGAGCCGACGTGGCTACGTCGGACCATCACAAGGGCGCGGTCGTGACCCGGCGCACGGTGAAGGCCGACGCGGCGGTGCGGCGCGGGCGGATGGTTAAGGCCGAGCAGTTCGCCGGGGCGGCCCTGAGCATCCAGGAGCTCGCGGACGACTCTGCCGACGTCGCCGATGCCTACGTCACGCTTTGCGTCCACGCGGGCATCGCCGCTGCGGACGCCATCTGCGCGGCCCGACTCGGCGAGCACGCTCGCGGGGAGAATCACGACGAGGCCGTGGCCCTCCTGGCGAGTGTCGACAAGGGCGCTGCCGCTCACCTGCGCGCGTTGCTCGGGATGAAGACCCTCGCGGGGTACAGCCACACACCGATCAGCGGTGACCGGGCGCGCCGCGCGGGACGTGCGATGGATGCGTTGATGGAGGCCGCCCGCGCGCTGGCCTGACCGGGAGGGCGCTTCATTGGCCCCGCAGTCGACGGCGCGAGCTCAGTGCTCGCCAGCCGGCCCGTCGATCGCTCGTGGCCCCTGCATCAGCGGTATGACCGGCAGCCGCTCCATCGCCTGCCACGTCGCCTCGCTGAACAGGTGCCCGTACAGGTCCATCGTCATCGTCGCGGTGGAGTGCCCGAGGATCACCTGCACGGCCTTGACGTCTGCCCCGGCCGCGATGAGCAGCGACGCGGCGGTGTGCCGCAGGTCGTGGATCGTCGTTCCCTCGACGCCCGCCCGGCGCGTCGCCTCCATCCACCCCGACCGCGCCCGGGAGTTCGTGTTCGTCCACACGCCTCCGGTCGGGCTCGGGAACAGGTAGCCACCTGGCGCGGTGAAGGCGACCCGCGTCCGCACGTACTCATCCAGAGCCGCCGGCACCGGCACCGTCCGCGTCTGGTGCGTCTTCGTCGGCCCGAACACCGCCCCGCTCGTCTTCTTCGACTGCGTCGCCGCGCGATGCACCCGCACCCCAAGCCCGTGCGGGGTCTGCACGACGTCGTCGACCCGCAGTGCCGCCATCTCCGAGAACCGGCACCCCGTCGTCCCGAGGAACAGCACGACCGGCTGGCACAGCGGCGGCACCGCCATGACCAGCCGACCGAGCTGCTCGGGCCGCAGCCAGTGCGGCTCCCGCTTGGTCCCCCCACGCGGCAGCGCCACCATCCGCGCGACGTTCACCGACAGCCGCCGGTCGCGGATCGCGTAGCCGAACACCAGCCGCATCATCGACAGAGCCCGGCGCCGCGTCGCCGTCGCCAGCCCGCGCGCCGTCAGAGCCGACATCACCCGCTCGACGCCCGCACGCAGCCGGCGCACCCGACAGGATGGGGACCATGTGGCGGACGCTCGTCGGTGACCTTCTCCCAGCCGCCGTGTTCGCAGACCCCGTCGGTGAGGCGGCCATCGAGAGGGCGCAGACGGCGCTCGGCGTCGTCCTCCCGCAGCAGCTGGTGTCCCTCTTGGGCGAGTCGAACGGCATCACCGGCGACTACGGGCTGGGGTTGGTGTGGGATCTGGACAGAATCGTGCGCGACAACCTCTCGTTTCGAGCGAACGAGGACTTCGCTGAGCTCTACATGCCGTTCGAGCCGCTGCTCTTCTTCGGTGACGCGGGGAACGGCGACCAGTTCGCATTGCTCAGTCCGCCCGTGGAACGCGATGACGTGTTCGTGTGGGACCACGAGACTGACAGCCGGACATGGGGCGCCCCGGACGTTGCGACCTACTTGCGCTGGTGGCTCGAGGGAAGGCTCACCACTTAGGGCCTGTTACGGCAGCAGCTCGAGGTACTTCCTGCGGGCGGGCATCGCGTGGATGACGAGCTCGTCTCCGCCGTCGAGCACCAGCACCACCGTCTCGAGCAGCCGCGCCTGGGTGTCGAAGCCGAGGCGCAGCTCGCGGTAGGGCGGCCCGTCGTCGTCCAGGGGCTCGATCCAGAGTGGCCACTCGGCGGCCTGGATCGCGTCCTCCTGCGCGATGCCGTGCTTGAGCGCGCTGCGGTGGACCTTCACGCAGCGAAGTGGGCGAGCGCGGCTCGGATCGCCTCGGAGCGGGTCATGTCCCGCTTCGCCGCCGCGGCGTCGAGGGCGTCGAGTTCCTCAGCCGTGAGTCGGACGGCCACGACCTGCATCGGCTCCGCCCCGCGGCCGGGGCGCCCGCGCCCTCGACGCTTCAGCGCGTCGACGTCGTAGCCCGCCTCGGCCTCGTCGGCCCACTGCTGGATCTGGTCGTCGCTCACCACGCACATATCGTATGACGAAAAGGCCGATGACTCCAGAGGAGATCGATCCCGCGAGCGTGATCTCCACTGCATGATGGCGTCATGAGCGGCGAGAAGATCTGGCGGCCGGTGGACGCCACAGGTGGAGCGCTGGACCTGGTCCTCTCGCGGGTTCGGGCTTCGGTACCGGACGCCGAGGTCTCTCGTTTCGTCGGGACGCACCCGGCTGATGACGACAACGTCTACTGGGTCAGGCGCGGGTCCCTCGAAGTCCAGATCGACACCCGCGAGGCCGGCTCGCCGCCCTTCGTGATCGAAAGTGACCGGTCCGGATCTGTGTTCACGACGTCCGACGCTGAGGTCGCGATGCAACACGTGCTCGCGGAGCTTCGGGAGCGCTGACTCACTCGGCCGATGGTCACGGCAGCGTGCAGGTGCGGGTCATCCGAGATGATCGGCTCATGGACGAAGCCACGTCGCTCTCTGGGGAGCTCCGCGCCCTCGGTCGCCTTCGGATCCGCGACGTCCAGTTCAGCGATCCCATGCTGACGATCGTCGGTGACGGCTGGTCTGCGGCCTTCGTTGGCGAGTGGGCCTGGCGCCGTGGCGATCAGACCGTGACGTCCTGGGGGGCCGCTGACGCCGCGGACGCCGTCTGGGACCTGTGTGGCCTCGACCTCGTCGACGTGGTCTTCGCCGACGCTGACTTCGCCGGCGACTGCTCGTTCGTCCTTTCGGACGGACGTCTTGAGGTTCGCTCAGATCGGAGCGGCTTCGAGACGTGGACCTTCCGGCACGAGCGACTCGACACGGTCTTCGTCGGGCTCTGAGTTGAGGCACCTCCTGCGGGACCGCGCCGCGCCATTCAGTCGGCGGCGCCAGCGGTCGGTGGCGGCTCGATCGCTCGCGGCGCCTGCATCAGCGGTATCACCGGCAGCCGCTCCATCGCCTGCCAGGTCGCCTCGCTGAACAGGTGCCCGTACAGGTCCATCGTCATCGTCGCGGTGGAGTGCCCGAGGATCACCTGCACTGCCTTCACGTCCGCCCCGGCGGCGATAAGCAGCGACGCGGCCGTGTGCCGCAAGTCGTGGATCGTCGTTCCCTCGACCCCTGCTCGCCGCGTGGCCTCCATCCACCCCGACCGCGCCCGGAAATTGGTGTTCGTCCACACGGTCCCGGTCGGGCTCGGGAACAGGTACCCGCCCGGCGCGGTGAAGGCGACCCGAGTCCGCACGTACTCGTCCAGCGCCGCCGGCACCGGCACCGTCCGGGTCTGGTGGGTCTTGGTCGGCCCGAACACCGCCCCGCTGGTCCGCTTGGACTGCGTCGCCGCTCGGTGCACGCGCACCCCGAGGCCGTGCGGGGTCTGCACGACGTCGTCGACCCGCAGCGCTGCCATCTCGGAGAACCGGCACCCTGTGGTCCCGAGGAACAGCACCACCGGCTGGCACAGCGGCGGCACCGCCATCACCAGTCGCCCGAGCTGCTCAGGCCGCAGCCAGTGCGGCTCCCGCTTGGTACCGCCGCGGGGCAGCGCCACCATCCGTGCCACGTTGACCGACAGCCGCCGGTCGCGGATCGCGTAGTCGAACACCAGCCGCATCATCGACAGAGCCCGGCGCCGGGTCGCCGTGGCCAGCCCACGCGCCGTCAGCGCGGACATCACCCGCTCGACGTCGGCCGCCGAGATCCCGGAGATCGGGTAGGCCCCGATCTCCGGGATCACGTACTTGTCCAGCAGGAACCGTGTGGTCTCCTGGCTGCGCACCGCCAGGTGACCACGCGAGCTCTGCCACTCCTCGGCCAGCGCCGCGAACGTCATCCGCCCGCGCGCCGGGTCGATCCACGAGCCGGCGTCCAGGTGACTCGCGAAAGCGACGCGGCGGCATACTCCTGTCATGTCGATGGGTTCGACCCGGTGAAGGGCGCAATCCGACGTGCCAAAGGTGGCGTGGTCGCCTCGGCCGTCCTGCTGTTGCCCATCGCAGGATGCGCGGACTCGGCCCCCGAGAGCCGACCCGTCTTGTCGGGCTGGGTACTGCTACCGGACGGCTCGCCGTGCAGCCAATGCCACACGGGCGTGACGTCCCCGGACTATGCGATGCCTGAGCTCGCCCAGCGAACCGCGAGCGACGGGTCCTTCGCATGGACGGTCCCCGGTGAGGGGGTGTTCACCGTCGAGGCGACGGGCCATGGGCTCCGCGGGGCAGAGACGGTGACTGTAGGTGGAGATGGCGTGTCGGGCGTGGAGCTGCGTCTGGAGTGACGCGACGCCGAGGCGGTGCCTGCCGCGGCCGCGCCGATTCGTGGCTACGGCAGCAAGTCGAGGTACTTCCGGCGAGCCGGCATCGCATGGATGACGAGCTCGTCACCGCCCTCCAGTATGAGCACCACGGTCTCGAGCAGGCGTGCCTGCGTGTCGAAGCCGAGGCGCAGCTCGCGGTAGGGCGGGCCGTTGTCGTCCAGCGGCTCGATCCACAGTGGCCACTCGGCGGCCTGGATCGCATCCTCCTGCGCGATGCCGTGCTTGAGCGCGCTGCGGTGGACCCTCACGCAGCGAAGTGGGCGAGCGCTGCCCGGATCGCCTCGGAGCGGGTCATGTCCTGTTTGGCTGCCGCGGCGTCGAGGGCGTCGAGCTCCTCGGCCGTCAGCCGGACGGCCACGACCTGCATCGGCTCCGCTCCGCGGCCGGGGCGTCCGCGCCCTCGACGCTTCAGAGCATCGACGTCGTAGCCCACCTCTGCCTCATCGGCCCACTGCTGAATCTGCTCGTCGCTCACCACGCCCATATCGTATGACGAAAAGTTGAGCCGGTGCTAGGTGCCACGGATCGGGTCGTCCCAGGGAGGCGGTGGGTGCGTGGATCTTGGGTCACCTTCAGCGGCCGCGCTGCAAAGATGCGGGAGTGAGCACGTGGATCCTGTGGTCGGCCGACCTGCCCGACGCGGGCGCGGTGGTCCTTGAAGGAGAGCGCGAGGACGGCCTTGCGAACACGCTCGCCCGGGTCGCCGTCGACGGTCGTCGCCTGTGGAGCGTCGAGTCGCCCGCGTCGTCGGACGGCTGGCTTCGCGCGCGCGTTGCGGACGGCTACGTACAGGCGTGGTCGTGGGGCGGTTGGCGGATCGAGTTCGAGCTGAGTTCGGGTCGGGAGTTGGGCCGCACCTGGGCTAAGTAGTCGGTGCCGGAGGTGGGGGAGGCGCGCCCGTGCTCGCCGACGGCGGCGACTCGATCGCCCGTGGCGCCTGCATCAGCGGGATCACCGGCAGCCGTTCCATCGCCTGCCACGTGGCCTCGCTGAACAGGTGCCCGTACAGGTCCATCGTCATGGTCGCGGTCGAGTGCCCGAGGATCACCTGCACGGCCTTCACGTCGGCCCCGGCCGCGATCAGCAGCGACGCCGCCGTGTGGCGCAGGTCGTGGATCGTCGTCCCCTCGACCCCCGCCCGCCGGGTTG
>JAEZBT010000427.1 GCA_023426865.1 Actinomycetes bacterium | reverse complement strand
GGGTGGACGCGCTCCGCGACGCGCTCGCGCGCTCGGCGGTGGCGGGGGCGCTGGAGGGCGGCTCGTTCCTGGACGCCCGGCTCGCGGTGCTGCCGCCGCGCGCAGCGAAGGGCCTGGAGTTCGACGTCGTGGTCCTCGCAGAGCCGGCCGAGATCGCCCTCCAGGGCGGCGTCGGCGACCTCTACGTGTCGATGACCCGCCCGACGCGCGAGCTGCGTGTCGTCGCGGCAGGCGAGCTGCCCGCGGGCCTGACCGGGGCCGGTCACTCCTCGCAGGCGACCTGACCGACGAGCGCCAGGCCGGCGCGGTCGCCGGGGCCGAGGTCGGTCCGGGTGGCGTTCACCGGGAACATCAGCTCGGCCGGGTCGTCGACGTGGTCCAGGCCCAGGACGTGCGCGAGCTCGTGCACCACCATGGCCCGGGCGCGCGCGTACCCGCCGGGGCTGTCGAGCATCGAGCCGAGGTCGGGGGTGTCCAGCACGACGCGGCCGGCCGCCAGCCACTCCCCCTGCCCGCGCGCCCCCGGTACTGCAGCGGACCCGCCGACGCCGACGACCCCGCCGGCGAGCTCCGGCATGGTCGTCTCGTCCGCCCATGCCACCAGGACCGGGGCCCAGACGTCCCCGTACCGCTCCGGCTGGATCAGCACGCGCTCGACCGCGGGCTCCTCGTCCGTCGTCCCCGCATACTCCAGCACCAGCCCGGTTGCCGAGCCCACGATCGCCGCGGCTTCCTCGAGCAGCTCCTGGCCGCCCTCGGGCATGCCGTCGGGCCGCACCACGTACCGGACGGGCCGGCACGGGTCGTAGCCGATCGGTGAGCCGTCCGGCGCCGTGTGCAGGAACGCGTACGTGCCCTCGGTGGTGACGGGCACGGCGGGCAGCAGCCGCCCGTCGGACGGCGCGGGCTCGGGCACGCGCACCGACCGGCCGTCGATCTCGACGAAGGCACGGGGGCGCAGGAAGTCGCCCGGCGACACGCCGGAGAACGCCATGACGGCGGCGGCGACGCCCGTCACGCCGACGACACCGACCAGCCCGACCAGCGCACCGGCCCGCCCGCCGTCGTGTTCCCGCCGCTCCATGCGGGCTGCCGCACGGTCCATGCGACGCACGACGCGGCGCGAGCGGCGTTCCTCGCGACGGGCGGCGGCGTCCATCCGCCCAGTGTGTCGAGCCGGAGGGCCCGACGCGCGGGACCGCCCGGGATTCACCCGATGGCGACCGTTCGCATCGTCCGCCAGCCGGGCGCGTTTCCCACCGGCCCGGCGGCAGGTCCACGATAGGCGCGTGCTGCGCGCCCTCCTCCTCGAGAACCTCCACCCGCTCGCCACCGCCATCCTGGAGTCCGACGGGGCCCAGGTGACGTCGCGCACCGGCGCCATGGACGAGGACGAGCTCATCGAGGCGCTCGCCGGCGTCCAGCTCCTCGGCATCCGCTCGAAGACCCAGGTGACCGAGCGGGTGCTCGAGTCCGCCCCGGACCTGCTGGCCGTCGGTGCCTACTGCATCGGGACGAACCAGATCGACCTGCAGGCGGCGTCGCGCCGAGGCGTCGCCGTGTTCAACGCGCCGTTCTCCAACACGCGGTCCGTGGTCGAGCTCGCGCTCGCCGAGGTCATCGCGCTGGCGCGCCGCCTCACCGAGCGCGACAAGGCCCTCCACGACGGGATGTGGGACAAGACGGCCGAGGGCGCCCACGAGGTGCGCGGCCGCGTCCTCGGCATCGTCGGCTACGGCAACATCGGCACGCAGCTGTCGGTGCTCGCCGAGAACCTCGGCATGTCGGTCGTGTTCTACGACACCGCCGAGAAGCTCGCGCTCGGCAACGCGCGGCGCATGGGCTCGCTCGACGAGCTCCTCGCGATCGCGGACACGGTCACGCTGCACGTCGACGGCCGCCCGGGGAACGCGGGCCTGTTCGGCGCGGAGCAGTTCGCGAAGATGAAGCGCCGGGCGATCTTCCTCAACCTGTCGCGCGGCTTCGTGGTCGACTATGCCGCACTGCGCGAGGCGGTCCTCAGCGGGCACGTGGCCGGCGCGGCCGTCGACGTCTTTCCGGAGGAGCCGAAGAAGCGCGGCGACGCCTTCGAGTCCGAGCTGCGCGGGCTACCGAACGTGATCCTGACGCCGCACATCGGCGGCTCGACGCTCGAGGCGCAGGAGGCGATCGGCCAGTTCGTCTCGAACAAGCTGCGCGACTACGTCGCGACCGGCTCGACGACGCTGAGCGTCAACCTGCCCAACCTGGCGCTCGACGCCCGCACCGGCTCGCACCGGCTCGCGCACCTGCACCAGAACACCCCGGGCGTGCTCGCGGGCATCAACAAGTCGCTCGCCGAGCACGGAGTCAACATCGAGGGCCAGCTGCTCTCGACGCGCGGCGAGGTCGGCTACGTCGTCACGGACATCGCGTCCGACGTCCACCCCGACGTGCGTGCGATGCTCCTGGCGATGCCGCAGACGATCCGCCTGCGCACCCTGTCCTGACGCGCCCGGCGCGGGGGGGCGCCCGCCCGGCGGATCGGTCGGACGCGCGCCGGCCGGTGGTCGGGCCCAGCCGGTCGTGTGCCGGGATCAGCCCGTCTTGCGCCGGAAGGTGCGCCGGGCGCCGCCGGTGACCTCGGGCCCGTGCACGCCACCCTCGGCCTCGCGGCCCTCAGCACTGCGGTGGGCTGCCTGCTTCTTCCGCTCCAGGGCCTCGCGGAACTTGGCCTTGGCGTCCTCGGACGCCGCGGGCGCGCGGTCTCGGTCAGCACTCATGGCGGGTCCTCTCGTTCGCGGTCCGGGCCGCGCAGCCCAGTCTGCCGCCGCTCCGCCCGCACGGCCAGCACATTGGCCCGCGAGGCGCCCGTCCCCCAGTCTCCCGGCCCGCCCGCGGGCCAGGAGGCGCCCGGCTACGGTGTCGTAGGTTACGCGCCCGTAGGTCTACCATTGGCCCGTGACGCTCGCCGACCGACCGTGGCTGGGCGCCTACGCGCCCGGCGTGCCCGCCGACCTCGAACCGCTCGACGAGCCGCTGACGGCAGCCCTGGAACGCTCCGCAGCGGCGCACCCCTCGCGCGTCGCACTGGACTTCATGGGCGCCGTGACCACCTACGGGACGCTCCTGCGTCGCGTGCAGCACGCCGCCGAGGCGCTGCGCGAGATCGGCGTCCGCAAGGGCGACCGCGTCGGCATCGTCCTGCCGAACTGCGCGACGCACGTCGTCGCGTTCTACGCGGTGCTGCGCCTCGGCGCGGTCGTCGTCGAGCACAACCCCACGTACTCGACCGACGAGCTCGCGCACCAGCTGTCCGACAGCGGGGCGACGACCGTCATCGCGTGGGAGGTCGCCGCGGGTGCCGTCCTCGCCGCCCAGCCGCGCACGCAGGTCCGCACGGTCGTGGTCGTCGACCTCACCCGCGACCTGCCGTCGGTCAAGCGCGGCGCGCTGCACCTGCCCGTCCCGAAGGCCCGCGCGCTGCGCTCCGCGATGCGCGCCCCGCTCCCGGACGGGGCGCGCGTCCTACGCTGGCACCGCCTCGTCGCCCGCGCCCGTGCCCTCCCCGCCGACCACCCCGCGCCGACCGCCGACGACATCGCCCTGCTGCAGTACACCGGCGGCACGACGGGCGTCCCGAAGGGCGCCGTGCTCCGGCACCGCAACCTCGTCGCCAACGCCGCGCAGGGCATCGCCTGGACGCAGCACCAGGAGGCCCGCGAGACCATCGGCGCGGCGCTGCCCTTCTTCCACGCGTTCGGCATGACGCTGTGCCTGACCTACGCGATCCGGCTCGCCGCGACCGTGATGATCTTCCCCAAGTTCGACGTCGACCAGGTGCTGGCCGCGCAGCTGCGACGTCCGATCACCTTCTTCCCGGGCGTCCCGCCGATGTTCGAGCGCCTCGCCGCGGCCGCCCCGGCCCGCGGCGTGGACCTCACCAGCTGTCGGCACGCCATCTCCGGGGCGATGAGCCTCCCCGTCGAGACCGCGCGGGCGTGGGAGGAGGTCACCGGCGGGATCCTCGTCGAGGGCTACGGCCTCACGGAGACCTCGCCGGTCATCCTCGGCAACCCGATGTCCACCGCGCGGCGCCCCGGCTTCCTCGGCGTGCCCTTCCCGTCGAGCTACATGAAGGTCGTCGACCCCGACGACCCGACCCGTGAGGTGCCCCCGGGCGAGCGCGGCGAGCTGCTCGTCGCCGGCCCGCAGGTCTTCGACGGCTACTGGCAGCACCCGGACGAGACGGCTGCCGTGCTCATCGAGCTGGACGGGGTGACCTGGCTGCGCACCGGCGACATCGTCGTCGTCGAGGACGCCGGCTTCACGCGGCTGGTGGACCGGATCAAGGAGGTCATCATCACCGGCGGGTACAACGTGTACCCGTCCCAGGTGGAGGACCTGCTCCGGGAGATGCCGGAGATCGACGACGTCGCGGTGGTGGGGGTGCCGGGCGGCGGCGACCTCGGCGAGAAGGTCGTGGCCGCCATTGTCCTCGCGGAGGGCGTGACGAAGATCGAGCTGTCGGCGGTGCGCGCCTGGAGCGAGGAACGGCTGGCGCGCTACGCCCACCCGCGCGACCTGGTGATCCTGCCCGAGCTGCCCCGCTCGCAGATCGGCAAGGTGCTGCGACGGGTGGTGCGCGAGGAGATCGTCAGCCGGGACTGACGGCGGACTCGGGCCGGGCGGCTGCGCCGCCGTCCGCGGGATCCTCGTCGGTCTCGCGCTCGGCCCGCAGCGCGGTGATCGCCGCCTCGAAGTCGTCGAGCGACTCGAACGCCTGGTAGACGCTCGCGAAGCGCAGGTAGGCGACCTCGTCGAGATCGCGCAGCGGCCCCAGGATGGCCAGCCCGATCTCGTGCGCGTCGAGCTCCGCACTGCCCGTGCTGCGCAGCGTCTCCTCGACGCGGTGGGCCAGCAGGGCGAGGTCGTCCTCGCTCACGGGCCTGCCTTGGCAGGCCTTCCGGACGCCGGCGACGATCTTCTCCCGGCTGAAGGGTTCGACCACGCCCGACCGCTTGACCACCGACAGGCTCGCGGTCTCGACGGTCGTGAACCTCCGGTGGCACTGGGGGCACTGCCGCCGCCGGCGGATGGACGCGCCGTCGTCCGAGGTACGCGAGTCGACGACGCGCGAGTCGGGGTGCCGACAGAACGGGCAGTGCACGCGCACCTCCTGCGCCAGGCGGGCCGACCCGGTGGACCGGTGCCCGGCGCGGGCAGCCCGGGCGGCGCTCACGCTACGGGCGCGCCCGAGCGCACGCAAGGAAGCCGCGCACGCCTCAGCCCTGCGCGGGAAGCAGGATCTGCTGCCCCGCCGTCAGCCCGGAGCCCGGCATGTGGTTGAGGGCGACGAGGTCGTCGACGACGTCGCGCACGTCCTGGCCGGGCTCGGCGAGACCGACCGCGATGTCCCAGAGCGTCTCGCCCGAGCGGACCGTGTAGGTCTCCACCGGAACGCCCGGCGCGGCCGTACCTGCGTTCGCGGCCTGGTTGCCGAGCATCCCGGCGAGCCCGGAGGCGAGGGCGAGGACGAAGACGACGACACGGCCGCGCCGCGTGAGCCGCAGCGGGACGTCGGTCGCGACGCGCGTGCGCGCCACGGGTCGGCGGGTGGCCAGCGGCAGGTCCGCGGTCATCGCGCTCATGGACGCCTCCTTCAATCTGATGCCCTGAACTCGAACGCCTGTATGACGAACGTCTGTACGATTTCTAGCACCGGACGCCGACATTGTCGACGACACGCTCGAACAGATGTTTGATCTCCATGTCACCCGCACCTAGGCTGGCGACGAGGACAAGGCCACCACGAGCCACCGACACGGCCGTGGCGAAGGAGGGCACAGTGGTACGCATCCCGCCGTCGGACCCGCACTTCCCCTGGGCGAACGAGACGACGGACGCCGGTGAGCGGATGGCGTCCGTCCATGAGCTCGACGACGCGCGCGGCGGGCCGCTGACCCCGCGCCAGCGCCTGGTCCTCGAGACGATCCGCGCGAGCGTCGAGCAGCGCGGCTACCCGCCGAGCATGCGCGAGATCGGCGAGGCCGTCGGCCTGACGAGCCCCTCCTCCGTCAAGCACCAGCTCACGGTGCTCGAGCGCAAGGGCTACCTGCGCCGCGACCCCAACCGGCCCCGCGCCATCGAGGTCGTGCACCCCGACGACTCGCGGGCGGCCGGCCCGCTCAGCCTGGGCGAGGAGCACCTGGCGCCGGGCGACGCCGCCCCGGCTCCCGCGTACGTGCCCCTGGTCGGTCGCATCGCGGCGGGCGGGCCGATCCTCGCGGAGCAGGCCGTGGAGGACGTCTTCCCGCTCCCCCGCCAGCTCGTGGGCGAGGGCGACCTCTTCCTGCTCAACGTGTCCGGTGACTCGATGGTTGACGCGGCCATCTGCGACGGCGACTGGGTCGTCGTGCGCCGTCAGCCGGTCGCGGAGAACGGCGAGATCGTCGCCGCCATGATCGACGGCGAGGCCACCGTCAAGACGCTCCGCCGCGCGGACGGCCACGTCTGGCTCCTGCCGCAGAACCCCGCCTACCAGCCGATCCCCGGCGACGACGCCGCCGTCCTGGGGCGCGTGGTGGCGGTCCTGCGCAGCCTCTGACGCACGACGGCGGGGGGCCGGCCCCGGGGGCCCCGGCCGGCCCCCCCCGGGCACCCCGCGGGC
>JAEZBT010000417.1 GCA_023426865.1 Actinomycetes bacterium | reverse complement strand
GTCGGTGCCGGCGCGACGGCGGGGCAGGTCAGCGCGGCCGCGGCCCAGCACGGCCTCGCCGTCGGGTTCGGCGACGCCGGGTCCGTGGGCGTCGCCGGCATCACTCTCGGCGGCGGCGTCGGGTATCTCTCCCGCGCCCAGGGCCTGACGATCGACAACCTCCTGGCCGCCGACGTCGTCCTCGCCGACGGCCGCGCCGTGCGCGCCGACGCCACCTCGCACCCCGACCTGTTCTGGGCGCTGCGCGGCGGCGGCGGGAACTTCGGCGTCGTCACGCGCCTGCAGTACCGGCTGCACCCGGTGTCCGAGGTCACCGGCGGCATGCTGTTCCTGCCCGCGACGCCCGAGGTGGTCGCCGGCATCGTGACCGCGGGCCAGGGGGCGCCGGAGCAGCTCGGCCTCATCGCGAACGTCATGCCCTGCCCGCCGATGCCGTTCGTCCCGCCGGAGCACCACGGCAGGCTGGTCGTCATGGCGCTGGTGTGCTTCGCGGGCCCCGCCGACGACGCCGCGGCCGCCCTCGCCCCGATCCGCGCCCTGGCCACCCCGATCGCCGACCTGCTGCGGCCCATCAGCTACCCCGAGATGTTCCCGCCCGAGGACCCGTCCTACCGGCCCGTCGCGGTCTCGCGGACGATGTTCCTCGAGCATGTCGACGTCGACCTCGCCGCACGCGTGCTGGACCTGCTCGCCGAGCCGGAGGGGATGCGGGTGGTCCAGCTCCGGCCGCTGGGCGGCGCCATCGCGCGCGTGCCCGACGACGCCACCGCGTACGCGCACCGGTCCGCGCCGCTGATGGTGAACGCCGCCACGTTCGTCACGGGCGACGACCGCGCCGAGCGCCTGGCGTGGGTCGAGCGCATGCTCGCCCTGCTCGACCAGGGCGTGCCGGGCGCCTACGTGAACTTCGTCGCCGACGAGGGCCCGGACCGGGTGCGGGCCGCCTACCCGGGCGGGACCTGGGAGCGGCTGCGCGCGGTCAAGGCCGCGTACGACCCGGAGAACGTGTTCGCGCGCAACCAGAACATCCCGCCGGCCTGACACCGTCGGGTCAGGCGGGGGTGAGGGCCTCCTCGATCAGCCGCACGACCTCGGGCGCGTCGGGCTCGGTCCGCGAGCGGAACCGGTGCGCGGTGCCGTCGGCGGCCACGACCCACTTCTCGAAGTTCCACGCGACGCGGCCGGTCTTGCCGTCGGCGTCGGGCACGGCCGTGAGCTGGTCGAACAGCGGGTGCCGGCCGCGGCCGTTGACCTTGACCTTCGCCGACATCGGGAACGTCACGCCGTAGTTGACCTGGCAGAACTCGGCGATCGCGTCCTCCGAACCGAGCTCCTGCTTGAACTGGTTCGTCGGGAAGCCGATCACCACCAGGCCGCGGTCGCGGTAGGTCTGCCACAGCCGCTCGAGCGCGGCGTACTGCGGGGTGTACCCGCACCGGGACGCGACGTTCGCGATGAGCCGCACCGACCCGCCGAGCGAGCCGAGCGTCACCTCCCGCCCGTCCAACGTGGTGAACGGCAGAGACTCGAGGTCGACGACGGCGGTGGCGGTGTTCATGCCCGCGACAACGTCGACGGACGTCCCGGCCATTCCACGGCGATCCCACGTACGGTGGACGGGTGAGCGGGGGACGTGGGCAGGTGAAGAAGGCACGTGTCCCGACGACGGAGGAGCTCATCGCCCTCTGGCAGGCCGCCGCCGACGCCCCGCCGACGCTCGCCGAGCTCGCCCCGCGCGTGCACGCGGACTCCCCGCCGTGGGACCTCGACGCCGTGGTCGCCGAGGTCGTCCACGGCACCACGGCCGTCCTCGAGATCACCACCGGCGAACCGCGGATCGAGCCGGACGGCTTCACGCTCGTCGGCCTCGACCCGGACGCGCAGGACCCCGCCGACCTGCCCTACCCCGAGCGCTGCATCGACGTCGTCGTCGACCGGCACGGCGGGTACGACGCCGCCGAGGTCGCCCGCGTGCTGCGCCCGGGCGGGGTCTTCCTGTCCGATCAGGTGGCCGGGGACGACGTCGTCGACCTGCACGCCGTGTTCGGCTCGCCGCTGCCGCGGCCGCACGTCACGCTCGACGCGCGCGTGGCCGAGCTCTCCGAGGTGGGCCTCGAGGTCACGCGGAGCGAGCCCTGGCACGGCCCCCTCGCGTTCGACGACGTCGCGGCCCTGGTCAGCTACCTGACGCTGGTCCCGACCCGGGCCCCTGCGGACCTGTCCGTGGACGGGTACGCCAACACCCTCATCTACCTGCACATGCGCGCGCCCGCCTGGGGGCAGCCGCTGGTCTTCACCCAGAGCCGGTTCCTGGTCCGGGCCGAGCGCCCGCTGTAGGCGCTACCGTCGAGGCATGTCCCTCGTCGACCTGTCTCACGACATCGTCGAGGGCATGGTCACGTACCCGGGGCTGCCGACGCCGCACGTCGCGACGCACCTCTCCCGCGAGGACTCCCGGGCGCACTACGCGGAGGGCACGACCTTCCACATCGGCGTCGTGACGATGTGCACGAACACCGGCACCTACCTGGACGTCCCGTTCCACCGGTTCGCGGACGGCCACGACCTCGCCGGGCTCCCGCTCGAGCGGGTGGCCGACGTGCCCGGCGTCGTGCTGGACGTGCGCGGCCACGTCACCGTCTCCGCGGCCGACCTCGCCGCGGAGATCGGGACCACCCCGATCGCCGACGCCGCCGTGCTGCTGCGCACGGACCACTCGCGCCACTGGGGCACCGACGCCTACGCCGTCGACCACCCGCACCTGGCCGCCGACGCCGCAGAGATGCTGGTCAGGGCCGGGGTGGCGTGCGTCGGCATCGACTCCCTGAACATCGACGGCACAGCGACCGGGGAGCGGCCCGTGCACACGGCGCTGCTCGGGGCCGGGATCCCCGTCGTCGAGCACCTGACCGGGCTGGCGGCGCTGCCGCCGACCGGGTTCCGCTTCACCGCCGTCCCGCCGCGCATCGTCGGGGCGGGCACCTTCACCGTCCGCGCCTTTGCGAGCTGCCCGTGACCGCCGCCCCCGACCGTCCCTCCCCGCTGCCCGACGAGGAGCCCCCCGTGCTCACGGCCGAGCCGCCCGCTGCCGGGTCTGCGC
>JAEZBT010000421.1 GCA_023426865.1 Actinomycetes bacterium | reverse complement strand
ACCCGCGGGTCCTCCGGCCGCACCACGCGGTCGACGAAGCGCACCGCGAGGTCGAGGCCGTCGGGGTCCGCCACGAGGGCGGCGAGACGCGCGCTGCCCGGGTCGTCTCCGCGGGCGGCCGCCCAGCGTCGGGCGAGCGACACCGCGGTGTTGACAGGAAGGATCATGTCCACATCGTGATCGCCCGGCGGCGCGCACGCACGCGGGCGGCGGCCCCGCGCGGTGCGGGCAGTAGTCTGCGGTGCGACAGACGTCCTTTAACACCGTCCTGTGAGGCGGGGAAGGAGGTCCCCGTGGCACACGCCACCGGTGACGCGCAGCACGCACCAGGTCCGGGCGCAGGTCCCGGCCCCGAGCCCGGGTCGACGCCGGGCACCGAGGTCCTCTCCGCCGGTGACATCACCCGCGCCCTGACCCGCATCGCCCACGAGATCCTCGAGCGCAACAAGGGCGCCGCCGGTCTCGTCCTCCTCGGCATCCCGACGCGCGGCCTGCCGCTGGCGCACCGGCTGGCCGCGCGCATCGCCGCGGTCGAGCCGGGCGTCGAGGCCGCCGCCCTCGTCGGCTCGCTCGACGTCACGATGTACCGCGACGACCTGCGCCGGCACCCCACCCGGTCCATCGGGCGCACCGAGCTGCCGGCCGGGCTGACCGACCTGGACGACCGCGTCGTCGTGCTGGTCGACGACGTGCTCTACTCCGGCCGCACGATCCGCGCCGCGCTGGACGCCGTCGCCGACCTGGGCCGGCCGCGCCTGGTCCAGCTGGCGGTGCTCGTGGACCGCGGGCACCGCGAGCTGCCGATCCGTGCCGACTACGTCGGCAAGAACCTGCCCACCTCGGTGAGCGAGGCGGTGCGGGTGCGGCTGTCGGAGGTCGACGGTGCGGACTCGGTCCGGATCGAGGGTGGACGCACGGAGGCGACCCGATGAGGCACCTGCTCAGCGCTGCCGACCTCGACCGGTCCGACGCTGTGATGCTCCTGGACACGGCCGCAGGCATGGCGGCCACGCAGGAGCGGGAGATCAAGAAGCTGCCCACCCTGCGCGGTCGCACGGTCGTCAACCTCTTCTTCGAGGACTCCACGCGCACCCGCATCTCGTTCGAGACCGCGGCCAAGCGTCTGTCGGCCGACGTCATCAACTTCTCGGCCAAGGGCTCGAGCGTCTCCAAGGGCGAGTCGCTCAAGGACACCGCGCTGACGCTGCAGGCGATGGGTGCGGACGCGGTCGTCGTCCGCCACCAGGCTTCCGGCGCGCCGCATCGGCTGGCGCACGCCGGCTGGGTCGAGTCCGCCGTGGTCAATGCCGGTGACGGCACCCACCAGCACCCCACGCAGGCCCTGCTCGACGCGTTCACGCTGCGTCGGCACCTCGTCGGCACGGCCGACTCCCCTGACGGGGTCGGGCGGGACCTCGCGGGTCTGCGGGTCGCGATCGTCGGTGACGTCCTCCACTCGCGGGTCGCCAGGTCGAACGTGGACCTGCTGGCCACGCTCGGCGCCCACGTGACCCTGGTCGCCCCGCCGACGCTGCTGCCGGTCGGGGTGCACACCTGGTCGTGCGCGACGTCCTACCACCTGGACGAGGTGATCGCGGAGGCCCGGCCCGACGCGATCATGATGCTGCGGGTGCAGCGCGAGCGGATGGGGCCCGACGCGGCCTCCGGAGGCACGGGCTTCTTCCCGAGCCCGCTCGAGTACGCGCGTGCGTACGGGCTCGACGCGCGGCGGCTCGCGATGCTCCCCGAGCACGCGATCGTCATGCACCCGGGCCCGATGAACCGGGGCCTGGAGATCTCGGCGGATGCGGCCGACTCACCGCGGGCCGTGATCGTCGAGCAGGTGTCGAACGGTGTCGCCGTGCGCATGGCGGTGCTGTACCACCTGCTCGCGGGAGAGAGGGGAGACGTGGCATGAGCAGCTACCTGCTGCGAGGCGTCGCGCCGCTCGGCGGTGCGCCGACCGACCTGCTGCTCGACGAGGGCCGGATCGTCGCGGCCGGCCGTGATGCGGAGCCGGGGCGCGACACCACCGTCGTCGACGGCGTCGGCCTGGTCGCCCTCCCGGGTTTCGTCGACCCGCACACCCACCTGCGCGAGCCCGGGCGGGAGGACGCCGAGACGGTCGAGACGGGCACCCGCGCCGCGGCCCTCGGCGGCTTCACCGCCGTGCACGCCATGGCGAACACGTCGCCCGTCGCCGACACGGCCGGCGTCGTCGAGCAGGTGTGGCGGCTCGGCCGGGACGCCCGGTGGGCGGACGTGCATCCCGTGGGCGCGGTGAGCGTGGGTCTGGCCGGCCGGCAGCTCGCCGAGCTGGGGGCCATGGCCCACTCGGCCGCACGGGTGCGGATGTTCTCCGACGACGGCCACTGCGTGTCCGACCCCATCCTGATGCGGCGGGCGCTGGAGTACGTCAAGGCGTTCGACGGCGTGATCGTCCAGCATGCCCAGGACCCTCGCCTGACCGAGGGTGCGCAGATGCACGAGGGTGTCGTCTCCGCCGAGATCGGTCTCGCGGGCTGGCCCGCTGTCGCCGAGGAGGCGATCATCGCCCGCGACGTCCTCCTGGCCCAGCACGTGGGTTCGCGCCTGCACGTGCAGCACGTGTCGACGGCCGGGTCGGTGGAGCTCATCCGGTGGGCGAAGTCGCGAGGCATCCAGGTGACGGCGGAGGCGACGCCCCACCACCTCGCCCTGACCGACGAGGAGGCTCGCAGCTACGACCCGGTGTTCAAGGTGAACCCGCCGCTGCGTCCTCTCGAGGACGTGGAGGCGCTCCGGGCCGGGCTGGCGGACGGGACGATCGACGTCATCGGGACCGACCACGCGCCGCACACGCGCGAGACGAAGGACTGCGAGTGGGCCGCCGCGGCCTTCGGGATGATCGGTCTCGAGACCGCCTTCGCCGTGGTCCACAGCCTGATGGTCGCCACCGGCCGCATGAACTGGGCCGACCTCGCGCGGGTGATGTCGTCCGCGCCCGCCCGGATCGGCAGGATCGAGACCGGCCCGACGGCGCAGGGGCGTCCGTTGGCGGTCGGGGAGCCCGCCAACGTGGTCCTCGTCGACCCGGCCGCGCGTTGGGTCGTCGACCCCGCCGCCGGCGCGAGCCTGTCCCGGAACACGCCGTTCGCCGGACGGGAGCTGACCGGACGCGTCGTCGCGACCTTCCTGCGTGGGCGGCCCACCGTCCTGGACGGGCGGCTCGCCCGCGAGGACGTCGGATGAGCGACCCCGCCAAGATCGCGGTCCTCGTCGCAGTCCTGCTCCTCGCGTACGTGGCGATGCGCGCGGGATGGCGGCGGCGCACGGCTCGGGCCGCGGTCGTCGTCCCGGAGCTGCCGGTCGCGCCGACGCTCGACGCACCAGGCCTCGGACCGTTCGAGGCCACCTACCTTGCGACGGCGGTGGCCGAGGACCGCCTGGCGCGCGTCGCCGCGCACGGCCTCGCGG
>JAEZBT010000343.1 GCA_023426865.1 Actinomycetes bacterium | reverse complement strand
GAGCCGGCGCGGAGCGGCCGCGGCAACGCCGGCCGTCGACCTCGACGCCGACCAGAGCGCACTCTTCGAGCGGCTGCGGGCCTGGCGGGCCACGACGGCGAAGGAGCAGGGCGTGCCCGCGTACGTCGTCTTCCACGACGCCACGCTGCGCGAGCTCGCCCGGCGCCGCCCGACGACGACCGCCGAGCTCGGCGCGGTGTCCGGCATCGGCGTCGCCAAGGTCGAGCGCTACGGCGACGGCGTCCTCGCGGTCATCGCCGAGGACTGAGCAGCAGCGTCCAACCTCGACCTCGAGCCGTGACGCGTGCGTGAGATCTGCCTCGTCCGGCTGGACAAGACACGGCCGGCGCTCGTCCTGACGCGCGAGCCCGCGCGGGCCGCCATGTCGACGGTCACCGTCGCGCCGATCACGACCACCGTGAGAGGGCTGACGAGCGAGGTCGTCGTCGGACGGGAGAACGACCTCGACGTGCCGCTCCTGGGCTGACGCCGCCCCGGCCGACGGGTGTCAGGGTCAGCGGTCGGCGTCGGCCGTGCCGTCTACGGGCTGGTCGGGCTCCGCGTCGTCGGCGTCCAGGTCGATGCCGTCCAGGCCCTGCCAGGGCTTGACCTGCGGGGCCTCCGGCGCGCCGACGACGAAGCGCCGCTCGACCTCCGCCGCGATCGGCATCCCGTTGCGCCACAGCAGGTACGTCAGCACCGAGCCGAGCGCGACGGGCAGCCACGGCTGCACGAACCATGCCGCGGCGATCCCGACCACGACGATCGCGAGCGCGCCCAGCGAGGAGAGCGGCTTGGCGATCAGGAAGTACACGGCGATCCGGACGACGTCACGTGCGCGGAAGCTGAACAGCGAGGCCACGAGCATCGCGTGCGCCGTCCACACCGTGACGAGCACGGCCGCGACGGCGCCGACCACCGCGAACGCGACCGGCGCGTCGTCGCTCCCGCCGAGCGTCACCAGGTTCACGGCCAGGAGCGCGAGGACCGCGAGCGACGGCACCCACAGGCGCAGCGCGTCCGCCCAGTTGAGCTGGTATCCCCGCCAGAAGTGGCGGGCCGGACCGCCGTCGTGCCGCTGGGTGAAGCGGCGCCACGCGAACAGGGCCGCCGACACCGCGGGCCCGACCGGGATGCCCAGCGCGACCATGAGCGGGACGTCGCTCCAGGTCACATCGAGGAACGGCAGCCAGGCGAGGGTCGGGACGGTCGTCAAGGCGAGCAGCGCGCCGACGACGACGAACCACAGCGCCCCGGCGGCGATGCGCGGAGGCCGACGCTCAGCGGGCTCAGCGGGCGTCGGGCTTGCCGGGGCGGTCATGGGGGTCACGGTATCGGCGCCGTCGCCCTCCACGACGCGGACCCACGTCCTGTGGACCCGGCCGCAGGGTCGAAAGTATCGCCTCCGGCCCGGCCGTACGCAGCCCGCCGGCGCCGCTTCCGGGCACAGTCCCCCACCCCCCGGAGCCGGTGCTACCGTGGCCGAAACTTGCGACCCGAGACCCGAAGGAACCCGCGTGAGCAACGGAGCGCCGACGACGACGATCGCGGCCATCGCCCGGGAGGCGGGGGTCTCGGTCCCCACCGTGTCCAAGGTCCTCAACGGCCGCCCCGACGTGTCGCCCTCGACGCGAGCACGGGTCGAGGCCGCCATCGAGAAGCACGGGTACCGTCGCCGTCGGGCCAAGGCCGGGCCGGGATCGCGGCTCATCGACCTGGTGATCCATGAGCTCGACTTCGCGTGGGCGGTCGAGCTCATCAAGGGCGTCGAGCAGGTCGCCGCGGCAGCGCGGGTCGGCGTCGTGCTCTCCGAGCTGGGCGGCGCGCACCGGCCGCCCCAGGAGTGGCTCGACGACATGCTCGCGCGCCCGCCGCTCGGCGTGATCCTCGTGCTGTCCGGCCTGGACGTCTCGCAGCGGCGGCAGCTCGCCGCACGCTCGATCCCGGTCGTGGTCGTGGACACCGCCGGCGAGCCGCCGACGGACGTCCCGACCGTCGGCTCGGGCAACTGGAACGGCGGGCTCGTCGCGACCCGGCACCTCCTCGGCCTGGGGCACCGGCGCATCGCCGTCATCGCCGGCCCCGCGGACGTCATGTGCTCGCGCGCCCGCATCGACGGGTACCGCACCGCGCTCGAGGAGGCCGGGCTCGCCCTGGACCCGACGCTCGTGCGGCACGGCGACTTCTTCGTCGGCGGCGGCTACACGCACGGCGCGGCCCTCCTCGACCTCCCCGAGCCGCCGACGGCGATCTTCGCCGGCTCGGACCTGCAGGCACTCGGCGTCATGCGCGCCGCACGTGAGCGTGGGCTGCGCGTGCCGGAGGACCTGTCGCTGGTCGGCTACGACGACCTGCCGGTGGCGGCGTGGATCGGCCCGCCACTGACCACCGTGCGGCAGCCGCTTCAAGAGATGGCGGCGACCGCGGCACGGATGGTGCTCGACCTGGCCCGCGGCGAGGCGCCGTCGAACCTGCGGATCGACCTCGCGACCGAGCTCGTCGTGCGGGAGAGCACCGCGCCGCCGCGCGCGTGACCCAGGTCCCGTCGTGATCCGGGTGATGTTCCACTCCCCGCGCATCGCCGGGAACACGGGGAACGCGATCCGGATGTGCGCGGCCACCGGTGCGTGGCTGCACCTGGTGGACCCGCTGTTCGAGCTCGACGAGCCGCGCCTGCGGCGGGCGGGTCTGGACTACCACGACCTGGCGCACGTCGTCGTGCACGCGGACCTCGAGGAGGCCTTCGCGGCGGTGCCGGGCGCCAGGGTGGTCGCCTTCACGACGCGCGCGGAGCAGCGGCACACGGACCTGGCGTACCGGGACGGCGACGTCCTGCTCTTCGGGCCGGAGCCCACCGGGCTCGACGACGAGGTGCTCGCCCACCCGCGCATCACCGAACGGGTGCGGATCCCGATGCTTCCCCAGCGCCGGTCGCTCAACCTCGCCAACGCCGCCGCCGTGGCGGCGTACGAGGCGTGGCGCCAGCTCGGCTTCCCCGACGGCGCCTGACCGCGCCCCCTCCCGCGTCGCCCGGCGCCGCTACGCCGGCGTGAGGGCGGCGACGGCGTCCGGCAGCGGGTGCTGGAGCTCACCGGCCGGCAGCGCGCGCAGCCAGTCCCACGTGTCCCGCACCGACTCCTCGACCGGGCGGCTCGGCAGCCCCAACTCGCGGGCGCGCCCGGTTCCCACCTGCCACGCCGTCGCAGCGACGTCGCGCGGGAGCCAGAGGGGCAGGTCAGCCCAGGGCTCG
>JAEZBT010000176.1 GCA_023426865.1 Actinomycetes bacterium | reverse complement strand
CGCCTGGTCCGCCGGCAGCGGCCCGTTCGCGGTCAGCCGGCCGAGGTCCTGCACGACGACCGGCTCGGTGACCACGTAGGCGACGCCCTCGTGGTCGCCGACGTCGAGCACGCGCAGCAGGCGCGGGTCGGAGACGAGCGCGGCCCGGCGGGCGGCGTCCTGCGCGGGACCGGGGTTGGCCCCGATGAGCACGATCGCGCGGACCGGCCGGTCGAGGATCTGGTCACGCGCGGTCCAGGTCTGGGCGTCGGGGAGGTCGGCGGCCACGGGCTGGTGCAGCCGGTAGCGCCCGGCCAGCAGCGTGCCACGCCCGATGACGGCGTCCAGACGATCACCTCCGCGCTCGGGGCGCCCGAAGCGCCCGTACCCGATCCCGCCCCCGACGGGCACGTGGACCCGCTGCACGGTGCCCGACGGCGCCGCCGCAGGTCCGGGCGTGCCCATGCTACGGCTCGCCGGTTCGACCGGGGGTGCCAGCAGCGCGCCCAGGGGGCCGAGGCGCGCCGTGAGCGGCTCCAGCCGCCGCATGAGCGGGGCGAGCCGGACGAGCAGCGGCCGCAGGAAGTCGTCGAGCTCGGTGACGCCGAGCCACCGCAGGGCCAGCCCGTAGGTGACGACCATCACCACGCCGACCAGGGCGCACGCGAAGACCGCGATGAACCACGACGACCCCGCCAGGTTCCCGAACACCCGGCTGACCAGCCAGCCGAGGCCCGTGGCGATCGCGGCGGCCAGACCCGCGCGCACGTGCAGGCGGATGATCCGGCTCAGCCCGCCGCCGAGGCGCCGCCAGACCTCCGCGCCGCCCCACACGGCGCCGACGAGGTACGACAGCGACATCCCCGCCGCGGCCCAGGCCACCCAGTGCCGCGGCTCGGCCACGAGCCAGCCCAGCACCGACACCACGATGACGACGCCCGCCATCGCGACCTGGATCCGGAACAGACCCTTGGCGTCCTCGTAGGCGTAGAACACGCGCTGGACGAGCGACCACGCGCCCACGGCCGCGAGGCCGCACATGAACGCGACGATGATCGGCGCCATCGCGGCCGCGTCGGACTGCGCCGTGCTCGGGTACATCGCGCGCAGCAGCGGCACCGCGATGACGGCGATCGCGGGTGCGGCGAACAGCGTGAAGACGCCGATCGTGCGCAGCCCGTGCGAGAAGTCGGCACGGACGGCCCGCACGTCGCGCGCGGCCGCGTGGTCGGACAGCCGCGTGAACAGCGCCGTGATGAGGGAGACGGTCACCAGGGAGTGCGGCAGCATGAAGATGGTGAACGCGTTGGTGTAGGCGATGTTGCCGGGGATGCCGAGCTCCGTGCTCTCCGCGTTCGGGGCCAGCGCGGCGATCTTCATCACGACGAACGCGCCCACCTGCCCGACGGCGAGCGCCGCGAACGTCCAGCCCGCGACCCGGCCCGCCGAGCCCAGCCCGGCCCCCCGCCAGCCGCGCCGGGGGCGGTACCGGAAGCCCAGGCGGCGCAGCGGCCAGATCAGCACGACGGCTTGGGCGACGACGCCGAGCGTCGCCATGCCGGCCAGGAGCGTGATCCGGCCGCCGGACCACACGGACAGGTCCTCGACCGTCCCGCGGGCGGGCTTCTCCCACGTGCCGTACACGGCGATGAACGCGATGAGGCCCGCGATCGCGATGACGTTGTTCACGACCGGCGCCCACATGTACGGACCGAAGCTGCCGCGCGCGTTGAGCACCTGCCCCAGCAGCGTGTACACGCCGTAGAAGAACACCTGCGGGACGCACCACAGCGCGAACGACGTCGCAAGCACGGCCTGCTCGCCGTCCAGGAAGATCCGCACGATGAGCGGGGACGCCGCCCAGAGCACCACTGTCGCGCCGGCGAGGATGACGAACGACACCGTGAGCAGACGGTCGACGTACTCCTGCCCGTTCGCGGAGCGGTAGGCGCGGACCACCTGCGGGACGAGGACGGCGTTGATCACGCCGCCCGCGATGAGCATGTAGAAGATGTTGGGCAGGGTGTTCGCGACGGTGAACGCGTCGGCGGCGCGGGCGCTGGTGATGCCGACGGCGGCGACGAGCAGCGCGCTCCGGATGAAGCCGAGCACGCGCGAGACGGCCGTTCCGGCGGCCATCACCGCCGTGCTGCGCCCGAGCGACCGAGCGCCCACCTCCTCGCTCACAGGCGCGCCTCCTCCTCGTCCTCCTCCGGCGACAGCGCGTCCGGGCCGGCGTCCGGCTCGGGGGCCGCGCGTCGGGCCGTCCGGCCGCGCCGGATGGTGCGGACGATGCCGATGACCAGCCCGACGGCGAGCAGCGACCCGAGGATCGCCGTCCCGATGCCCTCCCACTCCGCGCGCACGCGCACGAGGAAGGAGGTGTCGTCGTCGACGATGGCGCCGTCCGGGGTGAGCACCTGCACGGTGACGCTGACGTCGGCGCTCTGCACCGCGTGCACCGGGATCCGCACGAGCACCTGGCTCTCGGCGGGGATGGTGACCGGGACGGCGTCGTCGGGCCGCAGGCGCGGGTCGTCGGGGCGCAGGCGCACCTGCACGGTGATCGGCTCGGTGAGGGCGTTCGCCACGTTGACCGGCAGGTCCGCCGACGTGGAGAGCACGTTGATGCCCTCCTCGGTCGTGGGCGTGACCGTCACGGCGTCGGCGAGGAGCGCCACCTGGGCGCGGGCACGGTCGACGAGCGCCGCGCGGCCCTCGGCGTCGTCCCGCCAGGCCACGGACAGCGCCGCGAGCACCTCGAGCTCGATGTCGCCGAGGGCGGCCTCGGGGTCCTCGAGCATGCCGACCAGCTCCCGCCGGCGCTCGATCGCCGAGGTCAGCGCCGAGATCTCGCTGCCGGGCACCTCGGCGTCCTCGGCCTCGCGGGCAGGCAGCGTGCCGCGGTCGATCTCCGGGTCGGCGAGCCCGATGAGCGCCGACACGGGCTGCAGGCGCACCCACGGCGCCGACTCGAGCGCCTCGAGCTGCGCGGCGGCGACGTCGACGTCCGGGGCCCAGTCGCGCGGGACGGCCGCGAGAACGTGGCGGCTGTCGTTGGGGCGCTCGCGTGTGATGACGGCGAGCTCGGCCAGCAGGTCCTGCACGGCGGTGGCCGGGGTGACGGCGGACGGGCGGTCCTCGCCGACGGTCTCGTCGACCGCGACCCGCCCGGTGACCAGTGCCGCCGACAGCCGCGCGTCGGGCACGAGGAGCGTGACGTCGCGGCCACCCGCGCTGACGGTGCTGCGGCCGCTCGGGGTGTAGGTGAGCACCGCCGGGGCGGGCAGGGTGCCGGGTCCGACGACCATCGCGAGGTCGCCCGCCTCGCCGGCGAGCCCCGCGGTGACCAGGTCCGGCTCGGCGACCGCGGGCAGCGCGAGGGTGACGCGGGCGGCGTCGGGCAGGCCGTGGGTGCGCGCGGTGTCCTCCGCACGCTCGACCGCGGTGCCGACGAGCTCCTGGTGCCTCGTGTGCGCGAGGGCGGCGAGGTCCGCGTCCAGGTAGGGCAGCAGCTGGATCTCGCGGTCGGTCATGCCCGCGAGCAGGTCCCCGCCCCAGGCGCTCGCGGCGGAGCCGCCGTCGTCGGCGGCGTCGAGCAACCACGGGTCGAGCAGCCAGGTCACGCCGGGGGTCCCCGCCGTCGCCTCGACCAGGTCGGCGAGCCGCCCGCCCTCGGCGGTCTCCTCCTCGAGCGCGGGCACCCAGGTGTCGGTGGTCGCGTCCACCGCCGGCCCGACGATCGGGGCCAGCACGCTCACGCGCGTCGCGTTGACCTCCTGCGGGGGGAACCAGAGGGCGAACGTCCGCACGACGCCGAGGCGCACCCGTGCCGGGTCCGCACGGTCCACCACGCTGACCGCGAGCCCGCGGGCGCCCCACGCGGTCGCGCGGCTGGGCAGGCGGATCTGGGAGGCGGGGACGACGAGGTCGACCGTCACCTGCTGGCCGGGCGCGAGCTCCGCCGGCAGGTCGGACACGAGCAGGTCCCGGCCTACGGAGTCGGTGGGGGCGGCACCGCGCCACCGGTCGAGCGAGAAGCGGCCGATGAACGCCGTCGGGTCCAACGAGAGCACGACACGCGGCTGCGCCACGGGCGTCTCGCCGTCGTTGCGCACGCGGACGGTCACCGCGAGGTCCTGCCCGGGCTGGAGCACCTGCGGCGTCACCTCCGTGACGCGCACCTCGAGCGGCAGGCCGTCGTCGACCTC
>JAEZBT010000169.1 GCA_023426865.1 Actinomycetes bacterium | reverse complement strand
GCAGCTGCAGTTCGCGGCGCTTGCGGTACAGCTCGACCAGCACCTCGACCTTGCTGCGCAGGATCTCGGGGATCACCGGCACCATCACGTAGTCCACCGCGCCCAGCTTGTAGCCCTGCAGGCGGTCCATGTCCGACACGTTGACCGCGGTGACGAAGATGATCGGGATATTCTCGTAGCGCGGATGTCCGTGGATCAGGCTCGCGGTCTCGAAGCCATCCATGCCCGGCATGTTCACGTCGAGCAGGATCAGCGCATATTCGTCCTCCATCAGGCGCCTGAGCGCCTCGGGTCCGGAGCCGGCCTGCACCAGGCATTCGCCCAGCGGTTCGAGGATGGTCTGGTAGGTCAGCAGTCTCGCGGGCTGGTCGTCGACGAGCAGGATCCGCACCGGTCCGGAGACCTGCGCGGACGCGCTGGCACCGCCGGCTGCGATGGCGCCGGCATCGGTCAGCGATGCAGCCATTGCCGCAGCACTCCCAGCAGTTCGTCGGTCATCACCGGCTTGGCCAGGTAGTCCGAGGCCCCGGCTTCCAGGCACTTCTCGCGGTCGCCCTTCATCGCCTTGGCGGTAACCGCGATGATCGGCAGCGCGCGCGAGGCGGGCAGCCGGCGGATGGCACGCATGGTTTCGTAGCCGTCCATTCCCGGCATCATGATGTCCATCAGCACCGCGGCGATCGTGTCGTCGCCGGCCACCCTGTCGATGGCCTCCTGGCCGCTGGCGGCGGACAGCACGTGCATGCCGTGGCGCTCGAGCACGCTGGACATCGCGAAGACGTTGCGCACGTCGTCGTCCACGACCAGGATCCGCTTGCCGGCGAGCGACTCGTCCGACGCATGCAGGCGTTCGACCATCCGCCGCTTGGCCGGCGGCAGGTGTCCGATCACGCGGTGCAGGAACAGCGCGGTCTCGTCGAGCAGGCGCTCTGGAGACTCCACGTCCTTGACCACCACGCTCTTGGCGGTGTTGCGCAAACGTGCCGACTCCTCTGCGGTCAGCTCCTTGCCGGTGAACACCACGATCGGCAGGTCGCGCAGCGCGGGCTGTTCCTGGATGCGGTCGAGCAGGTCGAACCCGCTCATGTCCGGAAGCCGCAGGTCGATGACCGCGCAGTCGTAGCGGTCCGCGGCGAGCGCCCGGAGCGCGGCCTCGCCGGTATCGACGGTGTCGATGGCGATGTCGTCGTGGGCGATCAGCTGCTCGATGCCCATGCGCTGGTTCGCATCGTCCTCCACCACCAGCAGGCGCTTGATGCGCGGCAGCGCGTAGTCGCGCATCCGCTGCAGGGAGGCGCCGATCTCGGCGCTGGTCGAGGGTTTGGCGAGGAAGGCGAACGCACCGCGCTCCAGGCTCTGGTGGCGGCCCTCCTCGACAGTGAGGATCTGGACCGGGATGTGGCGCGTCGCCGGGTCCTGCTTGAGCCTGGCCAGCAGCGTCCAGCCGAGCATGTCCGGCAGGAAGATGTCCAGGCAGATGGCGGTGGGAGCGCAGGTGTGCACGAGCTGCAGGGCCTCCGCGCCGCTGGTCGCGACCAGGACGCGGAAGCCCTGGGCGCGGGCGAGGTCGCGCAGCACCCCGGCGAAGCGGACATCGTCCTCCACCAGCAGCAGCACCGGCGCGTCGCCCGGGAGCAGGTCGCGGTCGTCCTCGACCACGGAGGACTCGACGCGGACCGGCTCCGGCGCGCCGATGCCGCCATTGAACGCCGACGGCACCCGCCGGGCCGCGGCCTGGTCGCCGCCCGCGTAGTGCAGGGGCAGGTACAGGGTGAAGGTGCTGCCGGCGCCGGGCTCGCTGCGCAACTGCAGTTCGCCGCCGAGGAGGCCGGCGATCTCGCGGCTGATCGCCAGGCCGAGCCCGGTGCCGCCGTACTGGCGGGAGGTGCCCGCGTCGGCCTGCTGGAAGGCCTCGAACACGATCCGCTGCTTCTCCGGCGAGATGCCGATTCCGCTGTCGCTGACCTCGATCGCCACCACCGCTCCGGCCGCTCGCAGGCCCTCGTTGTCCGGCGACCAGCCCGAGGCGGCGTTGTATGCGCGCATCCGCACGCTGCCCTGCGGCGTGAACTTGAACGCGTTGGACAGCAGGTTCTTGAGGATCTGCTGCAGCCGCTTGGGATCGGTGCTCAGCGCCGGCTCCAGTCCGGGGTCGAGTTCGATGGTGAACTCCAGTTCGCGGCGTTCGGCTTCGTGCCGGAAGGCACGCATCAGGTTCTCGCGCAGGTGGCCGAAGCGCACCGGCTCGATCTCGACCGTGACCGTACCCGATTCGATCTTCGACAGGTCGAGGATGTCGCTGATCAGGTTGAGCAGGTCGGTTCCGGCGGCATGGATGGTCTTGGCGAACTCGACCTGGCGTGCGCTGAGGTTGGCGTCGGCGTTCTCCGCCAGCTGCTGGCCCAGGATCAGGATCGAGTTCAGCGGCGTGCGCAGCTCGTGCGACATGTTGGCCAGGTACTCGGACTTGTAGCGGGAGGTGAGCGCGAGTTCCGCGGCCTTCTCCTCGAGCGCGCGGCGCGCCTGTTCGATCTGCTGGTTCTTGTGCTCCACTTCGGCCTTCTGCTCGGCCAGCAGCTGGGCCTTGAGCGCGATCTCCTCGTTGGTCTGCTGCAGCTCGTCCTGCTGGGCCTGCAGCTCCACCGCCAGCTGCTGCGACTGCGCGAGCAGGCGCTCGGTGCGCATGGTGGACTCGATGGTGTTGAGCACGATGCCGATGCTGCCCGACAGCTGCTCGAGGAAGATCCGCTGCGACGGCGTGAACCCCGAGAGCGAGGCCAGTTCCAGCACCGCCTTGACCTGCTTTTCGAACAGTACCGGCAGCACGATCACCGCGCGCGGTACCGCGCTGAGCAGGCCCGACTGGATCTTTACCGATTCGGCGGGCACGTCGTCGACCAGGATCAGGCGGCCCTCGGCCGCGCATTGCCCGACCAGGCCCTCGCCGAAGGCGAGGGTGCCGGACTGCGGCGCCCCCGAAGCGTCGGCATAGCGCGCCAGCTGACGCAACCGCGCGCGTGGACTCGCGTCGTCGGCCTCGACCACGTAGATCAGGCCCTGCTGCGCGCCGACCAGCGGCGCCAGTTCGGACAGCAGCATCTGGCCCAGGGTGAGCAGGTCGCGCTGGCCCTGCATCATGCCGCTGAACTTGGCCAGGTTGGTCTTCAGCCAGTCCTGCTCGCTGTTGCTCTCGGTGGTCGCGCGCAGGGTGCCGATCATCAGGTTCATGTTGTCCTTGAGATCGGCGAGTTCGCCGCGGACATCGACCGTGATCGAGCGGGTGAGGTCGCCCTGGGTCACCGCGGTGGCGACCTCGGCGATGGCGCGCACCTGGGTGGTGAGGTTGGCGGCGAGCTGGTTGACGTTGGCGGTGAGGTCCTTCCAGATGCCGGCGGTGCCGGGCACCTTGGCCTGGCCGCCCAGCCGGCCCTCGACGCCGACCTCGCGCGCGACCGTCGTCACCTGGTCGGCGAAGATCGCCAGCGTGTCGGTCATGCCGTTGATGGTGTCGGCCAGTTCCGCGATCTCGCCCTTGGCCTCCACCGTCAGCTTCTGCTGCAGGTCGCCGGTCGCGACCGCGG
>JAEZBT010000162.1 GCA_023426865.1 Actinomycetes bacterium | reverse complement strand
GGTCGGCGGGGTCGGGACGGAGGTCGCCGTCGTCGCGTTCCTCGCGGCGTCCGCCGCCGCGGTGGCCGGTGCGCGGCGCCGCGCCCGCACGCAGGAAGGACGGACCGCATGACCGCTCCGACCGAGGCGGCGCCCACACGTCTCACCGACCGCCTCTCCGGCTCCTCCGGCTCCGACCGTGTCGGCCTGCTCGGCGGCCTCGCCCTGGGCGCCGTCATGCTCGCGGTCGCGCTCGTGGTGGCGCTCACCGGTCCGGCCGCGCCGGGTGCCGGGACGCTGGCGGTCACGGCGGGCGACGGGCCGCGTACGGTCGAGGTCACGCTCGCGGGCATGCGGGTCTCGCCGGCGGTCATCGAGGTGCCCGGTGGGACGCACCTGGTCCTCGAGGTGACGAACGCCGACGGCATGCAGCACGACCTCGCGCTCTCGTCCGGGCAGCGCACGCCGATGCTCGGCGCGGGCGAGTCGGCGACCCTCGACCTCGGGACCGTCGACGCCGACGCCTCGGGCTGGTGCACGGTGGCCGGTCACCGGGTGGCCGGCATGACGATGGAGATCGCGGTGACCGGCGCGGATGCCGGCGCGACCGCCGCGTCGGTCGGCGGGGGCATGGACCACGGCGCGGCCGCCGGCGACGGCTCCGGTGGCATCGCGATCGATCCGCACGCGTCCCCCGGGCCGCGGTGGCAGCCCTACGACCCGCACCTCGCGCCGCTCCCCGGTGGGACGGAGCACGAGGTCCGGCTGGCCGTGACCGACACCGAGGTGGAGGTCGCGCCCGGGGTGGTCCAGACGCTGTGGACCTTCAACGGCACGGCCCCCGGCCCGACGCTGCACGGGAGCGTCGGCGACCTGTTCACGGTCACCTTCGTCAACGAGGCGAGCATGGGCCACGGGATCGACTTCCACGCCGGCTCGCTCGCCCCCGACGAGCCGATGCGGACCCTCGACCCCGGCGAGGAGCTCACGTACCAGTTCGTCGCGCAGGGCTCCGGCGCGTGGCTCTACCACTGCAGCACCATGCCGATGGCCCTGCACATCGCGAACGGCATGTTCGGAGCGGTGGTCATCGACCCGCCGGGTCTCGCGCCGGTCGGCACCGACCTGGTGCTCGTGCAGTCCGAGCTCTACCTGGGCACGCAGGGCGGCACAGCCGACGAGGCGGCGCTGGCGCAGGAGCGCCCGACGGCCGTCGTGTTCAACGGGTACGCCGACCAGTACGTCCACGCGCCCATCGAGGTCGGGGTCGGCGAGCGCGTGCGCATCTGGGTGGTGGACGCCGGGCCGCAGCGGAGCACCTCGTTCCACGTCGTCGGGGGCCAGTTCGACACCGTCTTCAAGGAGGGCGCCTACCTGCTGCGGCCCGGCAACGCGGAGCAGGGCCTCGCCCAGGCCTTGGACCTCGCGCCCGGCCAGGGCGGCTTCGTGGAGCTCACGCTGCCTGAGGCCGGGCACTACCCGTTCGTCGACCACGCGATGGTCGACGGGGAGCGCGGCGCGCGCGGGATCCTCGAGGCCGTGCCGTGAACGTCTGGTCGCTGATCCGGTTCGTGCACGTCGTGGGCGCCGTGATGTGGGTCGGCGGCCAGCTGACGGTGTCCGCGCTGGTGCTGCCGGTGGCGCGCCGCCACCTGGCCGAGGGTGCCCGCACCGACCTCATGCGGACGCTCGGCAAGCGTCTCGGCATCGCGACCGTGGCGGCGTTCGTTCCGCTCCAGCTCACGACGGGCGTCCTCCTCGCGGCGCACAAGGGGGTCACCTGGGCGTCGCTGGGCGACCCAGGGTACGGGCGGCTCCTGGCGGGCAAGCTGGTGGCGTTCGTCCTGGTGATGCTGGCGGCCGGGCTGCACGGGTGGGCGAACGGCGTCGGACGGCGGAGCCTGGCCCGTGCCCTGGCGGTCGCCTCGCTGTGCGGGTCGCTCGTGGTCGTCCTGCTGGCGACGGCGCTGCCGGTGAGCTGAGGACCCGCGCCCGGCGCGAGTCGGGCCACGAGAGAGGAGGAGGACGTGACCTACGTCATCGGTGCCCCGTGCATCGACGTGATGGACCGCGCGTGCGTCGAGGAGTGCCCGGTCGACTGCATCTACGAGGGCGAGCGCTCGCTGTACATCCACCCCGACGAGTGCGTGGACTGCGGCGCCTGCGAGCCGGTGTGCCCGGTGGAGGCCATCTACTACGAGGACGACCTGCCGACCGCCCTGCAGCCCTACCTCGCGGACAACGCCGCCTTCTTCGAGCGGACGCTGCCCGGCCGGGACGGTCCCCTGGGCTCGCCGGGCGGGGCGGCCAAGCTGGGCGCGATCCCCGCCGACACGCCCCTGGTGGCCGGTCACCCCGTGCTGCCCGGGCACGTCCACGCCCAGTAGCGCGGCAGCACCGGGTGTCACCTACGGTGGCTCCCCTATGACCGCCGAAACCTCCCGGGCCTGACCGCCTGCGCCCTGTGCGCGGGCGAGACGCTCGGCGACGTCGTCGTCGCGATCGCGCGGACGGGGGAGCCGGACCTGGCTCCCGAGCTCCCGGATTCGTGAAGGTTCGCCGAAGATCAGCACGCGGGTTCCCCGATCCGGGGCCGCCCGCGTTACCGTGTGTGCACCCCACCGACGTTGGTGGGGCGTCGAGACGGCACGCCGAGTCCTGCCGCCCGTCTCGTCCCTCCACGTCAGTGCGGCAGGAGCGGGGGACCCAACTTCCGGGCGCGCAAGCGTCCTTGGGGTGAAGCCGGGGTCCTCTCACGAGGGCCCGGCCGGGTGTTTCTCCCACCCGAACCCGACAGCTCACCTCGTAGGCGGCAGGAGAGGTACTGCGTGTCCGAGTCGACCCTGCACGCCCGCCATCGCGCGGCGGGCCGCCCCCGAACGCCCTTGGACGACGCGGTCCGGGCCGCCGCGCGCGCCGCGGTCGCCGGCCGTCGCTACGGCATCGCCGTCGCGTCGTCGGGCCTCGTGATGACCGTCGCGATCCCTGCCTCGGCGGCCGTGCCCGCCGACCACCCGGCCGAGGCCACCTCGCCCGTCGGGGGCGAGGCCCCCCAGGCCGTCGACGTCACGCGGCTCACGGAGGCGGCCCGCTCCGCCCTCGCGACGTCGCCCGTCGTCGAGGTGCCCACCGAGGCCGAGGCGTGGTCCTTCGAGGCCCCCGCGATCACGGTCACGGCGAACCCCAAGCCGGAGCCGGTCGTCGAGCGTGCGACGTCGACGTCGCGCTCGCAGAGCCGCGCCGCCGCGACCGGGACCATCCCGGCGTCGGCCGTCGGCAACGCGGTCGTCGAGATCGCCGCACGGTACGTGGGCGTGCCGTACGTCTACGGCGGCACGACGCCGGACGGCTTCGACTGCTCGGGCTTCACCTCGTACGTGTACGCCCAGCTCGGGATCACGCTGCCGCGGACGTCGTCCGACCAGCGCTACGCCGGCGTCGAGGTCCCGCGCGAGCAGGCGCAACCCGGCGACCTCGTCTGGAGCCCCGGGCACATCGGCATCTACGCGGGCGAGGGCATGATGATCGACGCCCCACGGCCCGGGAAGACGGTCCAGTTCCGCGCGATGTGGCAGAGCAACCCGGTCTTCATCCGGGTCGGCTGAGCGCATCGGACGACCGCCTCCGGGCCGTGACCTAGGTCACAAGGCCCGGGAGGCGGGTCCCGGCGGTGACTAGCGTCGCGGGAGGGCTCCCACGCGCGACGGAGGTTGTCATGCCGGGCACTGCCGGCGCACCGCAGCACGTGCTCGCCGCCCGGATCACCAGGACCGCGAGCATGCAGTCGTACCTGACCATCCGGTGGCTCGCCGATCCGCGGTACCGCGCGGACGCGTTCGCGATCTACGCCTGGTTCCGGTGGCTCGACGACACGGTCGACGAGCGGCTGCCCGACCGGGAGCAGAGGCTGGCGTTCGTCGCGCGACAGCGCCGGCTGCTGGACCTGGGCGCCGACGGCGTCCCCGTCCCCGGCGCGGCCGAGCCCGGCTGGGCGCCCCTGACGCCCGAGGAAGGCCTGCTGGTCCGGCTCGGCGCCTCGGCCGCCACCCTCGGCGCCGACGGGCAGCCGCTGCTGCTGTCCCTGCGCACGATGCTCGACGTCATGGAGATCGACGCCCGCCGCCACGGCAGCGCGGTCACCCAGCGCGAGCTCGACGAGTACACCCACCTGCTCGCGGTCGCGGTCACCGAGGCCCTGCACCACTGCATCGGCCACGGCTGCCCGTGCCCCCACGACGACACGCGGTACACCGCGGTGACCGGCGCGCACGTCGCCCACATGCTCCGCGACCTGGTGACCGACATCGACGCGGGGTACGTCAACGTGCCCAGCGAGGTGCTCGACGAGCCGGGCGTGTCGCTGGACGACCTGCACTCCCCGGCCATGCGCGCCTGGGTCCGCGACCGCGTGGAGCTCGCCCGCGCCTGCTTCGCCGTCGGCCGCCGGTACCTCGACCGGGTCGAGGACGGCCGGTGCCGTCTCGCGGGGCACGCCTACACGGCCCGCTTCGAGTGGGTGCTCGACGCCATCGAGTGCGACGAGTACCGGCTGCGCGCCGGCTACCCCGAGCGCGCGACCGCGCGCGGCGGGCTGAC
>JAEZBT010000154.1 GCA_023426865.1 Actinomycetes bacterium | reverse complement strand
TGTTGTGTTTAAGTGACAGGGGCGGCGGCGCGGCCACCGTCGGGCGGAGCAGCTCCGGCCGGTCCGGTTTCGCGTGAAACACTTCCCCCATGGATCACGAGGCCACCGAGGTGGATGTCGAGGTGGCCCATCAGGCCCGGGAGTTCCTGGGCGACGGCTTCGACCGGGTCTCGGCCTTCGCCGACGCCCTGGCGGCCGAAGGCGTCCTTCGTGGACTGATCGGGCCTCGTGAGCTGCCCCGGCTCTGGGAGCGGCACTTGCTCAACTCCGCGGCGCTCCTCCCCTACCTCCCGCCGTCCGGGACGGTTGTCGACGTCGGTAGCGGTGCGGGACTCCCCGGGCTCGTGATCGCGTGCGCCCGGCCCGACCTCGACGTCGTCCTCGTCGAGCCCATGGAGCGCCGGGCCACCTGGCTGACGGAGGTCGCGGTGAGCCTCAGCCTGTCGTCGGTCGAGGTGGTCCAGCGCCGGGCGGAGGAGATGCACGGCCATCTCTCCGCGGACGTCGTCACGGCGCGTGCGGTCGCTCCCCTGGACCGGCTCATGACGTGGTGCTTCCCGCTCGTGCGGGACGGCGGTGTGCTCTTGGCCATGAAGGGCTCCCGGGCCCAGGACGAAGCGGCCGCAGCGGCGCCCCTCATCGAGCGACTCGGCGGCGGGCCCGCTGAGGTCCTGAGCGCGGGGACGATCCCCGGCGTCGCGCCGACGACCGTGGTCCGGGTGGTGCGCGTCCGCCCTGCGCCGCCCGCGCCCGCACGCCGCCGACCGAAGAATAGGCGCTGACCCCCGACGCAGCCAGGTCGTGCGTCGACCGGGACTGCCGACGGCACGCCGCGTGCCCACATCGCTGTGGAGCGGAAGGACGCGCGCCCGCCGGGTGGCAGGATGTGACCGACCCGAGAGCAGGAGGAGCGGTGGAGTACCACGAGGTCCACGAGGAAGCCTCGGAGGACGCCCGACGTGCGGCGATCATCGACGGGCTTCCCCAGGTGGACGAGAGCACGCCCCTCGCCGCCCAGCTGGCGGCTGACGCCCGTCGGCGGATCGAGCTGTCGGGCCGGCGCTTCCCGCGCCCGGAGTCCACCCGCGTCCTGACGATCGCCAACCAGAAGGGTGGCGTCGGCAAGACCACGACCGCCGTCAACCTCGCTGCGGCGCTCGCGCAGGCGGGCCTCAACGTGCTCGTCATCGACAACGACCCGCAGGGGAACGCGTCGACGGCGCTCGGCGTCGACCACCGCGCGGGCACCCCCTCGGTCTACGAGGTGCTGGTCGAGGACGAGGAGCTGGCCGCCGTCGTGCAGCGCTCCTCGCGCATCCCGCGGCTGCTGTGCGCCCCCGCGACGATCGACCTCTCGGGCGCGGAGATCGAGCTCGTCTCGCTGGTCGCGCGGGAGAACCGACTGCGCAACGCTGTCGCGGCGTACCTCGAGCACCGTGAGGCCGCCGGCGAGGACCGCCTCGACTACGTCTTCATCGACTGCCCCCCGAGCCTCGGCCTGCTCACGGTGAACGCGTTCGTGGCGGCCCGCGAGGTGCTGATCCCCATCCAGTGCGAGTACTACGCGCTCGAGGGCCTCAGCCAGCTCCTCAAGAACGTGCAGCTCATCAAGAACCACCTCAACCCGCTGCTGCACGTCTCGACGATCGTCCTGACGATGTACGACGCGCGGACCAACCTTGCGCAGCAGGTCGCCGCGGAGGTGCGCGAGCACTTCCCGGAACAGACCCTCCGGACGACCGTCCCCCGGTCGGTTCGCATCTCCGAGGCGCCGAGCTACGGCCAGACGGTCATGACGTACGACCCCGGCTCGACCGGCGCACTCTCCTACCTCGCAGCCGCGCGGGAGCTCGCCGAACGCGCACATCCCCCCACCGTCACGCCAGGCACGCCCGCCGCGGACGCCGTCCCCACGAAGGAGCACTGATGGCCGAGAAGCGGCGTGGACTGGGTCGCGGACTCGGCGCGCTCATCCCGACGGGCAACGAGCGCGACGCCCGCCCGGTCGACGTCTTCTTCCCGGGCCCGCCGTCGGACACCGTCGCCCCGACGGACGGAGCACCGCCCGCGGGCGACGGCCGCGGTGACGTCACGAAGCCCCCGACCGCGCCGCCGACCCCTGCGGCCGCCCCAGAGGACGGACCGGAAGCCGCTCCCGCCGGCCCGGAGCTCGTCCCCGTGCCCGGCGCGAGCTTCGCGGAGATCCTGCTCGACGAGATCCGACCGAACCCCCGTCAGCCGCGGACCGTGTTCGACGAGGAGGCGCTCGTCGAGCTGGTGGCCTCCGTCCGCGAGATCGGCGTGCTGCAGCCGGTCGTCGTGCGCCCGCTCGACGAGGGCGACGCCGAGGCGCGGTACGAGCTCATCATGGGCGAGCGCCGGTGGCGGGCGAGCCAGCAGGCCGGCCTGACGACCATCCCGGCGATCATCCGCGAGACGGGCGACGACGAGCTCCTGCGGGACGCGCTCCTGGAGAACCTCCACCGCAGCGACCTGAACCCGCTGGAGGAGGCGGCCGCCTACCAGCAGCTCCTCGACGACTTCTCCTGCACCCACGACGAGCTCGCGCAGCGGATCCACCGCTCGCGGCCCCAGATCACGAACACGCTCCGGCTGCTTCGCCTGCCTCCGCTCGTCCAGCGTCGCGTCGCGGCGGGGGTGCTGTCGGCCGGCCACGCGCGTGCCCTCCTCGGCCTGCCCGACGTTGCGGCCATGGAGCGGCTGGCGCAACGCATCGTCGCCGAGGGCCTCTCCGTGCGGGCGACCGAGGAGATCGTCGCCCTGGGCGGAGAGCCGGAGACGCCCAAGCCGGCGGCACGCGCGCCGCGGCCCGGGGACCGGATCGCCGCCCTGGACGACCTCGCGTCCCGGCTCTCCGACCGCTTCGACACGCGCGTCAAGGTGGCGCTCGGCAAGTCGAAGGGCCGCCTGACCGTGGAGTTCGCCTCGGTGCAGGACCTCAACCGGATCCTCGACGTCATCGCCCCGGACGACCCCGGCCTGCTCCGCTGAGCACCTGTTCACCGACCGCGTCGCCGATCTCCGACGTTCCGCCTGTCGCCCGACGGTGAGCTAGAGCTTTCGCTCTAGTCGCGGCGCGGCCCCCGGTGCCTCTCGCCAGCGACGCCACCGAGACCCACGCGCACCACCCCCGTAGCGGAGACTCCTGCTCGCCGGACGAGCACAACTCTCCAGACGGAGGGATAGCCCGACGGTCAGACGGTCTCCGGGCCTGCCGTCTGCACCTGGCCGCCGTCGGGGTGGGCGTCGGTGCCGAAGATCTGCACCAGCTCGGCCTCCGCGGCCACGACGCCCGCGAGGCGACGGACGCCCTCGCGGATCCGCTCAGGCGTCGGGTAGCAGAACGACAGGCGCATGTGGTCCGAGCCCTGCCCGTCGGCGTAGAACGCCGTGCCGGACACGTAGGCGACGAGCGCCGTCACGGCCCGCGGGAGCATGGCACGGGCGTCGATGCCGTACGGCAGCTTGACCCAGGTGTAGAAGCCACCCTTCGGCACGGTCCACGACGCCTCGGGCATGTACTCGGCGAGGGCAGCCACCATGGCGTCTCGGCGCTCGCGGTACATCTCGCGGTAGGCCTTGATCTGGCCGCGCCAGTCGTGGTTCGTCAGGTACGTCGACACCGCGAGCTGCGACGCGTTCGACGGGCACAGGATCGCGGACTCGCTCGCCAGGACGAGCTTCTCGCGGATGCCGGGGGGCGCCACCGCCCAGCCGACCCGGTAGCCCGGCGCGAACGTCTTGGAGAACGACCCGAGGTAGACGACGCCCGTCTCGTCCATGGCGCGCATGGCGGGATAGGGCTCGCCCTCGAAGCCGAGCAGGCCGTACGGGTTGTCCTCGACCACCAGGACGCCGTGGCGCCGCGCGATCTCCAGGATCCGCGGCCGACGCTCGGGCGACAGCGTCACACCGGCGGGGTTGTGGAAGTTCGGGACCGTGTACAGCAGCTTCGCGCGCCGGCCCTCGGACTCGAGCCGGGTCAGCGTCTCGTCGAGCGCCTCCGGGACCAGCCCGTCCTCGTCCAGGGGGACGTGCACGACGTCGGCCTCGTAGGACCGGAACACACCCAGGGCCCCGACGTAGCTGGGCGCCTCGGCGACGATGACGTCGCCGGGGTTCACGAACAGCCGCGTCACAAGATCCAGCGCTTGTTGCGATCCGGTGGTGACGACGACGTCGTCGGGATGGGCGTGGATGTGCTCCATCCGCATGATCTCGAGGATCTGCTCGCGCAGCGTCTCGTCGCCCTGGCCGCCGCCGTACTGCAGCGCCGTCGTGCCCCGCTTCAGCACGAGCTCGTGGGCGGACTCTGCCAGCGCCTCCAGGGGCAGGCCCTCGAGGTACGGCATGCCGCCGGCGAGCGAGACGACCTCGGGCCGGTTGGCGACGGCGAAGAGGGCGCGGATCTCGGAGGCACGCATGCCGTGCGTCCGGTCGGCGTAGGTGTCGACCCACGGGTCGAGGCGGGTCCCGCTGACGGGCTGGGCGATGGGGGCGGCGCCACCGGTGGCAGGCGTCACCTGCCCGATCGGCTCGCCGTTCTGGGGAGTCATGGATCGAGTCTGCCACGCAGGTCGGGGCGCGTTGCACAGCATTCGTCCCACCGGAGGGCCGCCGCCGTCCGCATGGCGGGACGGAGACGCACGAAGGCCCGCAGGGATCGTCCCTGCGGGCCCTCGTCGACGTCGCAGCCGGCCTCAGGCGTTGGCCAGCACGTCCTCGATCTCGTTGACGAGCGCGGGCTTCGGCCGCGCGCCCACGATCTGCTTCACGAGCTCGCCGCGCTGGTACACGTTGAGCGTCGGGATCGAGATGATCCCGTAGGCCTGCGCGATGCGCGGGTTCGCGTCAGTGTCGATCTTGGCGATCTTCACCCGGCCCGCGTAGGCGTTGGACAGCTCCTCCAGGATCGGGGCGACCTGGCGGCACGGGCCGCACCACTCGGCCCAGAAGTCGACGAGGACGGGGACGTCCGACTTCAGGACCTCCGCCTCGAACGTGTCGTCGGTGACGTGGACAGTGCTCACAGGGTCTCCTCGATCTTGTCGGGCAGGCTCGCGGGCACGGGCGGCTCGGCCGAGTCGACGAGCGCCGCGAGGTAGTGCTGGGCGTCGAGCGCCGCGGCGCAGCCGGAACCGGCCGCCGTGATCGCCTGACGGTAGGTGTGGTCCACCAGGTCGCCGCACGCGAAGACGCCGGGGACGCTCGTCGCGGTCCCGCGTCGGCCCTCGCCGCCGGTGAGGACGTAGCCCTCGGCGTCGAGCGCGACCTGGTCCGCCACGAGCTCGCTGCGGGGCACGTGCCCGATGGCGACGAAGAGGCCCGTCGCGGGCAGCTCGCGCTCCGCGCCGGTCACGGTGTCGCGCAGGGTCACGCCGGTGACCTTGGCGTCGCCGGCGATCGCGGTGACCGCGCTGTTCCACGCGAACTGGATCTTGGGGTTCGACATCGCGCGGTCGGCCATGACCTTCGAGGCCCGCAGCGCGTCGCGACGGTGCACGACGGTCACGGTCTCCGCGAAGCGCGTGAGGAACGTCGCCTCCTCCATCGCCGAGTCGCCGCCGCCGACCACGACCACGTGCTGGCCGCGGAAGAAGAAGCCGTCACAGGTCGCGCACCACGAGACGCCGTGCCCCGACAGCCGCTTCTCCTCGGGCAGCCCGAGCTCGCGGTACGCCGAGCCCATGGCCAGGATGACCGCCCGGGTCCGGTACGTGTCGCCGCTGCCCGTGACCACGGTCTTCACCGGGCCGTCGAGCTCGACGCGCGTGACGTCGTCGTACAGGATCTCCGCGCCGAAGCGCTCGGCCTGCTTGCGCATCGTCTCCATGAGGTCCGGGCCCATGACACCGTCCACGAAGCCCGGGAAGTTCTCGACCTCCGTGGTGTTCATGAGCGCGCCGCCGGCGGTCACGGAGCCGGCGACGACGACCGGCGCCAGGCCCGCGCGCGCCGCGTAGATCGCGGCGGTGTAGCCGGCCGGTCCTGACCCGACGATGACGAGGTCGCGGGGGGTGTCGGTCACGTTGATCCTCACTCGGTGCGGTGCGCCAGATGGCGTGGCAGGCACAAGATGCTGTGCCGTTGGCGTCAACAGATCCTAGATGTGCCATGTTCCCACGCGCCTCCGACGCACGGGTGACGTGGCGACGACGGCACCGCAACGCCCTGCGGAGCACGCCGCCGCCCGCGCCGCGGACCGACTCAGGACAGCTGGAGCTCGAGCAGCTCGATGCGGTTACGGCCGTCCGGCGTCTGCGGCAGCTCCGTGAACCACAGCACGACGTGCTGCGCCTCCGTGGGCTCCTCCAGGGTGAGCACCGTGTCCGGCGACAGGGCGCCGCGCGCCAGCACGTCGCCCTCGGTCGGGGTGGCGGGGTCGGTCACCCGTACCTCCACCTTGCCGCCGGTCCCGTTGACCTGGAGGCGCACCGTCGTGATCGTCGCGGGCGCCTCCAGGGTCACCGCGTAGCCGACGCCATCCTTCATGCCGTAGGTGGGCGAGGCGTAGGTGCGCGTGAACCAGAAGGTCGTGGGGTCGCCGTCGATCGCGAGCGGCACGGCCTCCGGGTGCTCGTTGTTGTCGCCCCCGGGCGGCGGGTCGAGCATCTGGGCGCTCGCGATGACGGGCGGGGTGCCCGGTGTCGTGGTCTCGTCGGCGGGCGGCGTCGTCGGGTCCGTGCTCGGGTCTGCGCCCGGGTCGGGCTCGGTGCCCTCGTCGGTCCCGGGCAGATCCTCGGTGAGCCCGAGGCCCTCGTCCCCGCCGATGGGCGGCGCCGGCGCCGTGAGTGCCTTCCACGCCCAGACCAGCCCGAACACGACCAGCAGCCCGACCAGCCCGAGCACGATGGGCGTCGCGTTGAAGCGTCGGCGGGCGAGCGGCACGGGCTCGGCGAGGATCGTGTCGAACCCGGCGTCCCGGTCGGCGCGCGGTGCCGGACGCGCGTGCGGCTGTCTCTTATACAAATCAGACGCTGCCGACGAATAAGACGCTGTAGAT
>JAEZBT010000140.1 GCA_023426865.1 Actinomycetes bacterium | reverse complement strand
GCTCCCCCCGAGGGCGGGTTTCCCCCCCGCCCCGCCCCGGGGGGGCGGGCGCCCGGCCCCCCCGGCCGCCGGCCCGACGTGCAGCCGCGCAGACGTGAGACGTGCGGCCGCTCAGATGTACATCGCGGGATCCTCGGCCCAGACGGCCTCGGCCGGGCGCGGTGCGGTGCGGACCTCCGCCGGGACACCGACCGCCACGGCGCCCGCGGGGACGTCCTTGACGACGACGGCGTTCGCGCCGATGCGCGCCCCGTCGCCGATCCACACCGGGCCGAGGATCTTCGCCCCTGCGCCCACGACGACGCCGTCGCCCAGCGTCGGGTGCCGCTTACCACGTCGCATCGACTTCCCGCCGAGCGTCGAGCCGTGGAAGAGCACGACGTCGTCGCCGACCATGGCCGTCTCGCCGACCACCACGCCCATCCCGTGGTCGATGAACAGCCGCCGCCCGAGCTGCGCGCCCGGGTGGATCTCGATGCCGGTCAGGAAGCGCGCGAACTGGGACAGGAGCCGAGCCGGGAGCCGCAGCCCCGGCTCGCGCCACATCCGGTGCGTGACGCGGTAGGCCCAGACGGCGTGCACGCCGGGGTAGCCGAGCGCGACCTCCACGGCGGTCCGCGCCGCGGGGTCCCTGGTCCGTGCGGCCTCGAGGTCCTCCCGCAGGACCGCCAGGAACCGCTGCAGGCGTCTCATGGTCGTCCGCTCAGTCCATGAGGTCGGCGTACAGCGGCGTGGACAGGTACCGCTCGCCGAAGGACGGCACGATCACGACGATCAGCTTCCCCGCGTTCTCCGGTCGCTTCGCGACCTGGACGGCGGCGGCGATCGCGGCACCCGAGGAGATGCCGACGAGGAGGCCCTCCCGCTTGGCGGCGTCGCGCGCGGTGGCCATCGCGGTCTCGGCGTCGACGTCGATGATCTCGTCGTAGACCTCGCGGTCGAGGATGTCAGGCACGAAGTTCGCACCGATGCCCTGGATCTTGTGGGGACCGGGCTGGCCGCCGTTGAGGATCGGCGACTCGGCGGGCTCCACGCCGACGACCTTCACTCCGGGCTTGCGCTCCTTGAGGACCTGCCCGACGCCGGTGATGGTGCCACCCGTGCCGATGCCGGCGACCAGGACGTCGACGGCGCCGTCGGTGTCGGCCCAGATCTCCTCCGCCGTGGTCGCGCGGTGGATCGCGGGGTTCGCCTCGTTCGCGAACTGCCGGGCGAGGACGGCCCCGCTCCGCTCGGCGGCGATCGCCTCAGCCCGGGCGACGGCACCGCGCATGCCCTCGGCCGCGGGGGTCAGCACCAGCTCGGCGCCGAAGGCCCGCAGCAGGCCGCGCCGCTCCTTCGAGGCCGACTCGGGCATCGTCAGCACGACGTCGTACCCGCGGGCGGCGCCGACCATCGCCAGGGCGATGCCGGTGTTGCCGCTCGTGGCCTCCACGATCGTGCCACCCGCAGGCAGCTCCCCGGACCGTTCGGCCGCGTCGACGATCGAGACGCCGATGCGGTCCTTCACGGAGCTGGCCGGGTTGTAGAACTCGAGCTTGGCGGCGACGGTCGCGCCTGCCCCCTCGGTCACCCTGTTCAGGCGAACCAGGGGGGTGTTGCCGATGAGCTGCGTGACGTCGTCGTAGATCCGGGGCATGGGGAGTTCCTCGTCTGATGGGGGCCAGGTGGCCGGGCGGGGGCTGCGCTGTCCGCAGCAGGGGCAACGACGGCGGCCCGCGGCCCATTCCGCCTCGGCGGCGGGCTCGGACGGCGGACCGTGAGGCGAGCGCTGGGGTGCTACCGGTGCGCGGCACGGGCAGCGCCGACCGGTCCCGGTCGGAGCCAGCGCTCTAGCGACAGCGACAGCAGGGGCAGGCCGGACGTGCGCTCCGCGGGCGGGGCGACATGACGCCAGCCATCCCTCGCCTCCGTCCGGTCGTCGGTCCTCGTGGCGCCGAGGGTAGTCGGTCGGTCCGTGGGCGGCAATCGGCACGGCGGAACGGCCGCGCCCCACACCGTTGCCCCGGCCGATCTTCGGGCGTATACCCGGGGGAGGGCCGGACCAGGCCGATGACGGCCCGTCTCTGGCCTCGTCGGTGCCCTCAGTCCGAGGAGGGACACGATGAAGTACGCACATCCCGGAACGCCCGGCAGCCTCGTTGCCATCGAGCCGCGGTACGGCAACTTCATCGGGGGCGAGTGGGTCGCCCCCGTGGGGGGTGGGTACCGGGTCAACCTCACGCCGGCGACCGGCGCGCCGATCTGCGAGGTCGCCGACTCAACGCCCGACGACGTGGAGAAGGCGCTCGACGCCGCTCACGCGGCGAAGGACGCCTGGGGCGAGACGACCACCACCGAACGCGCCCGGGTGCTCAACGCGATGGCGGACGCCATCGAGGCGAACCTCGAGATGCTCGCCGTCGTGGAGAGCTGGGAGAACGGCAAGCCGGTGCGGGAGACGCTCGGCGCGGACCTTCCGCTCGTCGTCGACCACTTCCGCTACTTCGCGGCGGCGATCCGGGCCGAGGAGGGTCGGTCCACCGAGATCGACAAGGACACCGTCGCCTACCACTTCCGCGAGCCGCTCGGCGTCGTCGGCCAGATCATCCCGTTCAACTTCCCGATGCTGATGGCCGCCTGGAAGCTCGCGCCCGCACTCGCCGCCGGCAACGCCGTCGTGCTCAAGCCCGCGTCGCCGACCCCCTGGTCGATCATGAAGTTGCTGGAGGTCGTCAAGGACGTCCTGCCGCCGGGGGTGATCAACGTCGTCACCGGGCCGGGTGCCGAGATCGGCCGGGCGCTCGCCACCAGCCGGCGGATCGCGAAGATCGCCTTCACCGGCGAGACGGTCACCGGGCGGCTGATCATGCAGTACGCGGCGCAGAACATCATCCCGTCGACCACCGAGCTCGGCGGGAAGTCCCCGAACATCTTCTTCGCGGACGTCATGGCGCACGACGACGAGTACCTCGACAAGGCGATCGAGGGCCTCGTCCTCTACGCCTTCAACAAGGGCGAGGTCTGCACCTGCCCGTCGCGCGCCCTCATCCACGAGAGCATCTACGACGAGTTCATGGCGCGCTGCCTGGAGCGCATCGGCAGGATCGTGCAGGGTGACCCGCTGGACACGTCGACGATGATCGGCCCGCAGGTCTCCGCCCAGCAGCTCGAGAAGGTCGCCTCGTACGTGAAGATCGGCCGGGACGAGGGCGCGGAGGTCCTCATCGGAGGCGAGGCGAGCACCGTCCCGGACGACATCGCCGGCGGGTACTACTTCCAGCCGACCGTGCTCAAGGGCACGAACTCCATGCGGGTCTTCCAGGAGGAGATCTTCGGCCCGGTGCTGGCGGTCACGACGTTCAAGGACGACGCCGAGGCCCTCGCCATCGCGAACGACACGCTCTACGGGCTCGGCGCAGGCGTCTGGACCCGTGACGGCAACCGCGCCTACCGGATGGGCAGGGCGATCAAGGCCGGTCGTGTGTGGACGAACTGCTACCACGCCTACCCGGCGGGGGCGGCGTTCGGTGGGTACAAGATCTCCGGCGTCGGCCGCGAGAACCACGCGATGATGCTCGACCACTACAGCCATACGAAGAACCTGCTGGTCAGCTACGGCACCTCGCCGCTCGGGTTCTTCTGATGGACCCTGCTCCCGGCGCAGCCCCCGTCCCGCGGTCCGGCGGGGCGGCAGGGCCCGCGAGGGGCCCGGCCCCGCGCCTGGTGGCGACCGACGCCGCCAGGGAGGCCATCGCGCGCCTGGTCGCCGAACGCGGCGAGCGCGTGATGTTCGTCCAGTCGGGCGGGTGCTGCGCCGGGAGCACACCGATGTGCTACCCGCTGGGGGAGTTCCTGGTCGGGGACGTCGACGTGCTCCTCGGCGACGTGGACGGCTGCCCGTTCTATATCGACGGGCAGCTCGACTCGGCCTGGGGCACGCCGCAGTTCGTTCTCGACGTCGCGCCGGGGCGCCCGGAGGGGTTCTCCCTCGGCGCGGGGCCCGGGCTGAGGTTCGTCTCGACCGGTGAGGCGTGCGCCGTGCCCGAGACATCGAGGCCCGGGCCCGATGCGCCTCGGAAGGGCAAGTGAGCGGGCGACGGGAATCGAACCCGCATGACCAGCTTGGAAGGCTGGGGCTCTGCCATTGAGCTACGCCCGCACGCCCCGGTTGCCCGGGACGGGGACCAGGGTAGCGACTGCTCGGCCCGGACCGGGCGTCACGCCGTCGGCCGGCCGAGCCCCCGGAACTCCCACCCCGCGGCGCGCCACGCCGCCGGGTCGAGCTTGCCCCGCGCGTCGACGACCTGCGGCGTCGGGGTGAGCGCGGCCAGCGCCGCCGGGTCCGCGTCGAGGAAGGCCGGCCACTCCGTCAGGACCAGCACGACGTCGGTGTCCTGGACGGCCTCCTCGGTCGACGAGACGTAGGTGAGGGTGGGGAACGTCCGCCGGGCGGTCTCACCGGCGACGGGGTCGTAGACCTTCACCTGGGCGCCGCGTAGGTGAAGCGCCGCCGCGACGTTGAGCGCGGGGGAGTCGCGCACGTCGTCGGTCCCGGGCTTGAAGGCCGCCCCCAGGACCCCGATCGACCGGTTCAGGACCGAGCCGTCGCACGCCGCGGTCGCGAGGTCCACCACCGTCTGACGCTGGCCCATGTTGATCTCGTCGACCTTCTGCAGCAGCCCGGCCATCCGGAAGGCCCCGAGCTCGCCCGACCGGTGCATGAGCGCCCGGATGTCCTTGGGCAGGCAGCCGCCGCCGAAGCCGAGGCCGGCGTCGAGGAAGCGGCGGCCGATGCGCGGGTCGAGGCCGATCGCGTCCGCCAGCACCGTGACGTCGGCCCCGGCGGCCTCGCAGACGCTCGACACCGCGTTGATGAACGAGATCTTCGTGGCCAGGAAGGCGTTGGCGCTGACCTTGACGAGCTCGGCGGTCGGCAGGTCGCACACGATGACGGGCGCACCCTCGCCGATGGGGCCGGCGTAGACGCGGCGGAGCAGTGCCTCGGAGCGCTCGGACACCCCGCCCAGCACGATGCGGTCCGGGTGGAGGGTGTCCTCCACGGCCTTGCCCTCGCGCAGGAACTCCGGGTTCCAGACGAGCTCGGCGGCGACACCGGCGGGCGCGTGCCGCGCGACGACGTCGCGCAGGCGGGCCGCGGTGCCGACCGGGACGGTGGACTTGCCGACGATGACGGCGTCGCGCCGCAGGTGCTCGGCCACCGCGCGCGTGGCCGCCTCGACGTAGCTGAGGTCCGCCGCGTTGCTGCCGGGTTGCTGGGGCGTGCCCACGCAGATGAAGTGCACGTCCGCGTCGCCGACGGCGTCCGCGACGTCGGTCGTGAAGCGCAGCCGGCCGGACGCGACCTGCTCGGCGAGGAGCGCGTCCAGGTCCGGCTCGTAGAACGGGACCTTGCCGAGCCCGAGGGCGCGGGTCTTGTCGGCGTCGGTGTCGAACCCGACGACCTCGAAGCCGAGCGCGGCCATGGCGGCGGCGTGCGTGGCCCCGAGGTAGCCGGTGCCGATGACGCTGATCCGCGGGGCGCGGCCGGGGTCTGGTGCCGGGGCGGTGGGTGCTGCCGCGGCGTGGACGGCGTCGGTCATGAAGGCTCCTGCTCGCTCGTGCGGGGCGGTCGCGCCGGTGCGCCCGGGGTGCCCGATCACGGTATACGCCGGGTCTATTCCTCACGACCCGTGGGCGGGGAGCCGGCCCGCGGCCGGCGTGCGGGTGAGCCGGGCGCCGCCCCAGTAGGCTGCGCGGTGTCACGGGATGTGGCGCAGGTGGTAGCGCGTCCGCTTTGGGAGCGGAAGGTCGCGAGTTCGAGTCTCGCCATCCCGACCCCGCCGGTCCGCACCGGGACCCTGCCCGCGGCCGGGCGTCGCGCCGTGCCGTAAGATCGGCGGGCGGCGCCCGTGCGCCGCCCGCAGGGCACCAGGCTTCTCGCCGCCCCCGAGCACGCCCACCACACCGCCACGCCACCTCCTGGAGAACCTTCGTGAAGAGCGCCGTCGAGACCCTGGACGCCACCACCGTCAAGCTGACGGTCGAGGTGTCGGGTGACGAGCTGAAGCCGAGCATCGACCACGCGTACGAGCACATCGGCTCGCAGGTGCAGATCCCGGGCTTCCGGAAGGGCAAGGTCCCGCCGCGCATCCTCGACCAGCGGGTCGGCCGGGCCGCGGTCATCGAGCACGCGGTCAACGACGGGCTGCCCGGCTTCTACGGCCAGGCGGTCAACGAGGCAGGCCTGCGCCCGATCGGCCAGCCGGAGATCGAGGTCACCGAGGTCCCCGCGCTGACGGACCCCACGGGCGGCCTCACGTTCACCGCGCAGGTCGAGGTGCGTCCCGACGTCGAGCTCCCGGCCCTCGACTCGCTCACCGTGACGGTGGGGGACGTCGAGGTCTCCGAGGAGGACGTCGACGCGCGTCTCGACGCGCTGCGCGAGCGGTTCGGCACGCTCGTCGGCGTGGACCGGCCCGCGGCGGACGGCGACTACGTCGTGATCGACCTGCGCGCCGTCCAGGGCGAGACCGAGATCGACTCGGTCAGCGGCGTGTCGTACCAGATCGGCTCCGGCAACCTCCTCGAGGGTCTGGACGAGGCGCTGACCGGCCTGTCCGCAGGCGAGACGACGACCTTCGAGGCCCCGCTCGCCGGTGGCGAGCACGCGGGCGAGCCCGCCCAGGTGACGGTCACCGCGACCTCGGTGAAGGTCCGCGACCTGCCCACCGCCGACGACGACTTCGCCCAGCTCGCGAGTGAGTTCGACACCCTTGCCGAGCTCCGCGACGACCTGCGCGAGCAGGCGGGCCGGATCAAGAGCCAGAACCGCGCCGTCGAGGCCCGCGAGGCTCTGATGGCCGCGCTCAAGGAGGCCGTCGAGGTCCCCGTGCCGACGAACGCCGTGCAGACCGAGGTGCACCGTCACCTCGAGTCCGAGGGGCGCCTCGAGGACGAGAACCACCGCGCGGAGGTCGAGGAGTCCACGCGCGCGGAGCTCGTCGAGCGGATCCTGCTCGACACGCTCGCCGAGAAGCTCGCCGTCCAGGTGCGCCAGGAGGAGCTGCTCGACTTCATGGTGAACGCCGCGGCCCAGTACGGCATGGACCCGAGCACCTTCGTGCAGACCGTCGACCAGCAGGGCCAGCTGCCCGCGATGGTCGGCGAGGTCGCCCGGTCGAAGGCGATGGCGATCGCGCTGCGCCAGGTGTCGGTCGTCGACGGCGCCGGCGCGACCGTGGACCTCTCGGAGTTCATCGGCACCGACGAGGAAGACGCGGCCGAGGCCGAGGTCGAGCTCGTCGAGGCCGCCGAGGACGCGGCGGACAGCGAGGATGCGAAGGCCTGAGGCCGACGGACAACGAACGGCGGCGCCCCGACCCGGGG
>JAEZBT010000375.1 GCA_023426865.1 Actinomycetes bacterium | reverse complement strand
TTACCGCTCGCACCCGCGCGGCCCGCGCCGCCGGCACCCAGCCCGGCCGCGGCGATGGTGCCCGCCGCGCCGCCGAAGCCCACGCCCTGGAGCACCGACACCGCGATGCCGCCGAGGACGAGCGGCGCGATGATCGCGCGCATGCCGTGGTTGACGTCGCCGAGCTCGAGGACGAGCGCGCGGCAGTCGCCGCACTCCTCGAGGTGCGACTCCACGAGCGCGGTCTCGCGCTTGGCGAGGCCGCCGCGCACGTAGGCGCCGAGCTTGCCGTTGACGATCGTGCAGGCCTCGCTCGACGGGGAGGCCAGGTGCTGCTGGAGGTAGGCCTGTCGGAGGCCCTCGCGGGCGCGGTAGGCCAGAGCCGCCACGCCGTTCGCGGTCAGGCCGAGCACCGGCGCGATCTCGGCGGGCGCCAGCCGCTCGACCTCCGTGTACCAGAGGACGGCCTGCCACCGCTCGGGCAGCGACTTGTACGCGCGCGAGACGACGCCGCGCTCGAAGCCGGCGAACGTCGGGTCCTCGGTGGCGTCGCCCGGGCCGAACGCAGCCTCGAACGTCTCGAGGTCATCCGTCGTCTGGATGCGGCGGTCGCTCTGCACGCGGCCCATGGCGACGCGACGGACCACCGTGAACAGGTACGCGCGGAAGGCGACGTCGGGACCCGCCCCGCCCTGGATGGTGCTGAAGACGCGGTGGAAGGCGTCGGAGACCGCGTCGTCGGCGTCGGCGGAGGAGTTGGAGTACTGGGCGGCGACGGCGCGCGCGGCGGAGGCGTGGCGCTCGTAGAGCACGCCGAAGGCGGCCGTCTCGCCGCTGCGGACGGCCGTGATGAGCTCGGCATCGCTGGCAAGGTCCCAGCTGCTGCTGATGCTCAACGGCTCACCTCCTACCGTCCGGCGGGCGCGGGCGGCGATGGGTACACCAATCCATCGGAAAGGTTCTCATGCCACATGAGCCCAGCACAGCGACCAAACGGTGTCAGTTGTCACTCGATCGGGTGGGCATCTCCCCCCACATCGGACCAACACCGACCGACGGGCGCGATCTGATCGCGCCAAACCGCGTCATAGGCCCGCCTCGCCCCACTCTCATCAGGCGTGACCGCCACCGAGCAGATCCGCGACGCGTGGGCCGCTGTGCTCCGCGAGCAGTGGCGCACGGAGACCGTCGAGACGGTGTGGCTGCGTCCTGGTGACTGGTACCACCCCGCCGTCGACGCCCTGACCGAGGCGCTGGCTGCCGGCTCGTCTCCTGCCGCCGCCGCCTACCGCCTCGGTCAGGTCCGTGGCGCCGCAGGAGTCGGCATCGCCGAGACCCTTGACGACGTCGGCGTGCTGTACCGCCTCGTCGGCCGCGACCCGAGCCTCGAGGTCGTCCGGTCGCTGTGCGAGGGCTGGGCCAGCGCGCTCGAGGCCTCGCCCGTGCAGGCCTCGTGCATCGACCCGGAGTCGGGCCTCCCGACGCTCGAGTACCTCGCCGTCCGTCTGGGCGAGACCTACGGCGCGGCGCGCAAGCACGCGCACCACGCGTTCGTGACCCACTGCCTCGTCATCGTCGACGTCGCGGCCGGCGAGATCGCCCCGTGGCGCCGGATGGCGCGGTCGGCGGCGATGGGCCGCGCGCTCACCGCAGCGCTGGCACCGGGTCACCCGATGGCCGCGCTCGGCGGCGGTGCGTTCGCCGTCCTCGTCGCGCGCGACTACGACCTGGGCGAGACCGTGCGCCGCATGCGCGACCAGGTGAACGAGCACGCCGAGGCGCTGCACATCACCGACCTCGTGCGCACCCCGCCACGCATCTGGATCGAGCCGCTGCCCGAGACCCACGACGCCGCGGTGGACCTCCTGCAGCACCTGCGCCGGTAGGCGCCATCAGGTTTCAGCATCCCCCTGCCGATCAGGAGCGCGGTTCCCACGGGAGCCGCGCTCCTGGCATGTCAGGGCCGGGCGACGTCGTCGGGGTCGCGCAGGGCCTTGACGAGGGCCACGAGGTTCGCGAGGACGCCGATCGCGGAGCCGACGAGCGCGACGACGAGCGCGAACCGGAGCCACTGCTCCCAGGGGACTCCGTCGTCGAAGGAGAACGGGAAGACCGTCAGGACCCGGGCGACGGCGGCGACGCCGACCGCACCCGTGATCGCCTCGCCGAGCGCCCGCAACCAGCGCGGGTCGACGAGGAGCCAGATCGCGTTCACCACGATGGCCGCGCCGATCTGCGCGTCGATCCACGGCAGCACGTCCTCGGTGGCCGAGGTGAGGAACGGCGCCTCCTCCCAGCCGGGCCACACGTGGATCACGACCCAGATCGCCACGTTCGCCGCGGCGGCGACGACGTAGCCGAACCGCCGCGCGGCCGGCGAGGGCCGCGGCTTGCGGGGCTTCCCACCGCTCGGGTGCGTGACGGGCGGGGCGGCGGGATCGGATGGCGCGGGGGAGGCGGCAGTCACGGCGGACCCTTTCGACCCCGCCACGCTAGACCCGGGACGAGCGCCGCGTGGCCGCTTCCGCACCGCGCTCGCGCCTCGAACGGCGCGGGGGGTCAGGGGCGCGGCGGGCGCCAGATGACGAG
>JAEZBT010000426.1 GCA_023426865.1 Actinomycetes bacterium | reverse complement strand
ACGACGCCCAGCGCCGCGGCGAGGGCGTCGGGCACGCCGCCGTCGGGGGCGTCGGCGTTCGTGTGGGTCACGTGGAGCGCGCAGCCCGCGCGGACCAACCGGTGCACCGCGGCCCCCTTGGCCGTCGTCGCCGGGACCCCGTGCACGGGCCGCAGCAGGAGCGGGTGGTGGGTCCAGAGCAGGTCGGCGCCCCAGTCGATCGCCTCGTCGACGACCGCCGTCGTCGCGTCGATCGCGAGCAGCACCCGACGGACCGGCTGGTCCGGGTCACCGCACACGGTCCCGACGGCATCCCACGACTCGGCGTGCGCCGGCGGGAAGCGGCGGTCGAGCAGCCGGACGACGTCGGACAGCCGCGCCGGCGATGGCCGGTCGGCGGACCCGGGGACGGTGTGGTCGGCACTGCTCACGCCGTCACGGTACCCGCCGGGCACGCCGGGGCGCCGTCCGCGGCGGTCCCCGATCGCCCACGCGGTTTGCCCGATGCCGCACGTGCATGACACCGTGCGCGCGGGGGTGGACGACATGACCGCTGACGTGCAGCAGATCCTCGCCGCGGCCGCCGACGAGATCGGTGGCGCGACCTCGTGCAGCGTCATCCTCCGCCTGGAGCAGGGCCTGCGCCGGGTGGCGAGCTCCGACGACCGCGCCGCCGCCTGCGACGACGCGGAGGTCGCCGAGCGGGGCGGCCCGTGCGTCCTGGCGATGGACCAGCTGTCCGGCGTCATCGTCCCCGACGTGTCCCTCGAGACCCGGTGGCCGGGCTGGGTCGCCGCCGCCGAGGTCGGTGGCTTCCGCTCCGGGGCGGCCCTGCCGGCCTACGTCCGGGAGGGCGCGGTCCTCGCTCTCAACCTCTACTCCGAGCGCCTCGACCCGTGGGACGCCGAGGCGCTCGTGCGGGCCGACGGCTACGCCCAGGAGGTGGCGCGCGTCCTGCGCGAGCACACGGTCGGGTACGGCTGAGGCCGCCCGACCGCCACGGCGCGCGGGAGCCCCGGGTGGGTGGTGGGCCCGGCCGGCCTCGAACCGACGACCTCCGCGGTGTAAGCGCGGCGCTCTGACCACCTGAGCTACAGGCCCGGCCGGTCAGCCTACCGGTGCGGACGGCCGCACCCCAGACCGCGGCAGGACCTGGCTACAGGGCCGCGAGCGCCGCCCGGTAGGCACCCAGCTCACGCGCCTCTCCCGGGCCGTTCACGAGGCACCAGCGCACGATGCCGTCGGCGTCCACGAGGAAGCTGCCCCGCACCGCCATGCCCGCGGCGTCGTCGAAGACGCCGTACGACCGCGCCGCCGCGCCGTGCGGCCAGAAGTCCGACAGTAGGTCGAAGCCGAACCCCTCCTCCTCGCTCCACGCGCGCAGGCTGTGGCGAGGGTCGCAGGAGATGCCCAGCAGGCGCACGCCGACCGCCTCGAAGTCCTCGATGTTGTCGCGTAGCTCGGCGAGCTCGGACGTGCAGATACCCGAGAACGCGAACGGGAAGAAGACGAGCACGACGGGCGTCCCCCGCAGGCCGACCAGCGACACGGGGGTGCCGTGCGCATCGGGCAGCACGAACTCGGGCGCGGGGTCGCCCGGGCGCGGGACCGGCGTCGGCGCGCTCACTTGCCCCGGCTGCGGGTGCCCAGCCGGGTGGCGGACCAGTCCGGCGCGATCGACAGGGTGCTCGTGGCGTGCAGGCCGGCGGTGTTCGCCGCCTCCTCGATGTCCATGTGGTCCACGTGGCCGCTCCGGCCCGCCTTGCGGGTCAGCAGCCAGATCAGGCCCTTTCCGTCGTCGAGGCTCGCGTGCACGTCGACCAGCGCGTCCGTGAGGTCGCCGTCGCCGTCGCGCCACCACAGGATGACGCCGTCGGCGATGTCGTCGTAGTCCTCGTCGACCAGCTCCCCGCCGATCACGTCCTCGATCGCGTCCCGCAGGTCGCCGTCCACGTCGTCGCCGTAGCCGAACTCCTGGACCACCTGTCCCGCGGCGAAGCCCAGCCGCGCAGCTCCCGCCCCGCCACCGAGCTCCTCGGTCCCGCCCACTGTGTCTGCCCGTCCCCTTCGTCACGGTCGCAGGCCCTCACCTGCGTCCCTGGCCGTAAGCCCACCGCATGGGGACGGTCCCTGGCAAGCCGTACCCGTCTCCATGACCACGACAGGCGGCGAGCCGCCGTGGCTACGCCGGGGGCGAACCCCGGGGCGGCGGTGTGACTTCACCGGGCAATGAGGGCGACAATGGTCCTACGACCAAGGTCCCGGGTCGGCCGCTCACATCGTCCAGGGCGGCCCGGGACGACGCGCGGCGGCAACCCGCCCGTGCGACGACAGAGGTGAGGATCTCGGTGGCAGCACGCGACACGACCGGCCCGCTCATCAACGGCCTCCTGAGCCAGGTGCCGGACATCGATCCCGGTGAGACGGACGAGTGGGTGGAGTCCTTCGACGGCCTGCTCGACGAGCGCGGCGGCCCGAGGGCCCGGTACGTGCTCCTGAGTCTCCTCAAGCGCGCGCGCGAGCGGAACGTGTCGGTGCCCAGCTACCTCACGACGCCGTACGTCAACACGATCGGCGTGCACGAGGAGCCGTACTTCCCGGGTGACGAGACCCTCGAGCGGGCCTACCGGCGCCTGATCAGGTGGAACGCGGCGGTCATGGTCACGCGTGCCCAGCGGCCGGAGATCAGCGTGGGCGGCCACATCTCGTCCTACGCGTCGGTCGCCACCCTGTACGAGGTGGGCTTCAACCACTTCTTCCGCGGCAAGGACCACCCCGGCGGCGGCGACCAGGTGTACTTCCAGGGTCACGCCTCCCCCGGCATCTACGCCCGCGCCTTCCTCGAGGGACGCCTCTCCACGGAGCAGCTGGACGCGTTCCGTCAGGAGGTCTCCAAGCCGGGCGGCGGCCTCTCCTCGTACCCGCACCCGCGGCTCATGCCCGAGTTCTGGGAGTTCCCCACCGTGTCGATGGGCCTCGGGCCGTCGTCGGCGATCTACCAGGCCTGGGTCAACAAGTACCTGCACAACCGCGAGATCAAGGACACCTCGCAGCAGCGGGTGTGGGCCTTCCTGGGCGACGGCGAGATGGACGAGCCGGAGAGCCGGGGCATGCTGCAGCTGGCCGCCCAGCAGCAGCTCGACAACCTGACCTTCGTCGTGAACTGCAACCTGCAGCGCCTCGACGGGCCGGTCCGCGGCAACGGCAAGATCATCCAGGAGCTCGAGGCGTTCTTCCGCGGCGCCGGCTGGAACGTCATCAAGGTCGTCTGGGGTCGCGAGTGGGACGCCCTGCTCAACGCGGACAAGGACCGCGCCCTGGTCAACCTCATGAACGTCACGCCCGACGGCGACTACCAGACGTACAAGGCCGAGAACGGCGCGTTCGTGCGTGAGCACTTCTTCGGCCGCGACCCGCGCACCAAGGCGCTCGTCGAGCGGATGACCGACGACGAGATCTGGGCGCTCAAGCGCGGCGGCCACGACTACCGCAAGGTGTACGCGGCCTACGCCGCGGCGACGCAGGCGACCGGGCAGCCGACCGTCATCCTCGCGAAGACCATCAAGGGCTACGGCCTGGGCAGCCACTTCGCCGGGCGCAACGCGACCCACCAGATGAAGAAGCTCAAGACCGACGACCTCAAGGCCCTGCGCGACTTCCTGCACATCCCGCTCGACGACGCGCAGCTCGAGGACCCGTTCAACGCCCCGTACTACCACCCCGGCCCGGACGCCCCGGAGATCCGGTACATGGTGGAGCGGCGCCGGGCGCTCGGCGGCTTCCTGCCCGAGCGCCGGTCGGCGTTCGAGGCCGTCCCGCTGCCCGACGAGAAGCCGTACGAGGTCATCAAGAAGGGGTCGGGCACGCAGAACGTCGCAACGACCATGGCCTTCGTCCGGCTCCTCAAGGAGCTCATGAAGGACAAGGAGTTCGGCCGGCGGATCGTGCCGATCATCCCGGACGAGGCCCGCACCTTCGGCCTCGACGCGGTGTTCCCGACGGCGAAGATCTTCAACACGCAGGGTCAGAACTACCTCGCGGTCGACCGCGAGCTGATGCTCTCGTACAAGGAATCCGAGTCGGGCCAGGTGCTGCACACGGGGATCAACGAGGCCGGGTCGGCCTCGGCGTTCCAGGCTGTCGGCACCTCCTACGCCACGCAGGGCCAGGCGCTGGTGCCGTTCTACATCTTCTACTCGATGTTCGGCTTCCAGCGGACCGGCGACCAGTTCTGGGCGGCCGGGGACCAGATGACGCGCGGCTTCATCATCGGCGCCACGGCCGGCCGGACGACGCTCGCCGGCGAGGGCCTCCAGCACGCGGACGGCCACTCGCCGATCCTCGCCCAGACGAACCCCGCCGTCGTGCACTACGACCCGGCCTGGGCGTACGAGATCCGCCACATCGTCCGCGACGGCATCCAGCGGATGTACGGCACCGACGACCCGCGCGACCCGGACGTCATGTACTACCTGACGGTCTACAACGAGCCGATGCCGCAGCCGGCCGAGCCGGACGACGTGGACGTCGAGGGGATCCTGCGGGGCATCCACCGCGTGCACCGGGCCGACGGCGAGGGCCCGCGGGCCCAGATCCTCGCGTCGGGCGTCGGCGTCCCGTGGGCGCTCGAGGCCTCCGAGCTCCTCGCGCAGGACTGGGGCGTGGCGGCCGACGTCTGGTCGGTCACGTCGTGGAACGAGCTGCGTCGCGACGGCCTGGCGGCCGACGAGCACAACTTCCTGAACCCGGAGGCCGAGCCGCGCGTGCCGTACCTCACGGCCAAGCTCGAGGGTGCACCGGGCCCGTTCGTGGCCACGAGCGACTACAACCACCTGCTGGCAGACCAGGTCCGCGCGTGGATCCCCGGCGAGTACGCGACGCTCGGGGCTGACGGCTTCGGCTTCTCCGACACCCGAGCGGCCGCGCGCCGGCACTTCCACATCGACGGCCCGACGACGGCGGCCAAGGTGCTCCAGCTCCTCGCCCGCCGCGGCGAGGTCCCCGCGGAGTCGGTCGCCCAGGCGATCGAGCGCTACCAGCTGCACGACGCGCGGGCGGGGCGCTCCGGCGTCGCGGGCGGCGACTCCTGACGTACCCGGCACGGACGGCGGGGGCCCCGGACGCATCGTCCGGGGG
>JAEZBT010000398.1 GCA_023426865.1 Actinomycetes bacterium | reverse complement strand
GCCTCGACGCGGGCGCCTCCACGGGGGGCTTCACCCAGGTGCTGCTCGAGCGGGGCGCGGCGCACGTCGTCGCCGTGGACGTCGGGCACGGGCAGATGGCCGACGTCGTCGCGGCCGATCCCCGGGTGACCTCGCTCGAGGGCGTCAACGTGCGCGGCCTGACGACCACTGAGACCGGCGGCACGGTCGCCGTGGTCGTCGCCGACCTCTCCTTCATCTCGCTGACGGTGGCGCTGCCGGCGCTGCTCGGTGTCGCGCAGCCCGACGCGGACCTCCTGGTCATGGTCAAGCCGCAGTTCGAGGTCGGCCGGGAGCGGCTCGGCAGCTCGGGCGTGGTCAGCTCGCCGAACCTGCGTGAGGAGGCTGTCCGGCACGTCGCGCAGGCGGCCGGGCGGTTGGGCGCCGTCGTCCGCGCCGTGCTGCCCAGCCCGCTGCCGGGGCCGTCGGGCAACCACGAGTACTTCCTGTGGCTGCGCCCGGGCGCTCCGGCGGCCGACGACGGGGCCGATGGCGGGGACGACCTGCGGCTCGCGGTGCAGGTGGCCGTGCGCGAGGGCCGGGCCGTGCTCGTGGCGCACGAGGGAGGGCTGTCGTGAACCGATCGGTCCTCGTCATCACCCACAACACCCGGATGGACGCGCAGCATGCGGCCCAGCAGGTCGCGGTCGCGCTGCGCGGCGTCGGGCTCGTCCCGGTGACGGAGGAGGAGCTCCCGGAGGTCGACGACCTCGCCATGGTGCTCGTGCTCGGGGGCGACGGGACGATCCTGCGCGCGGCGGAGCTGACCCGCGGCATGGGCGTGCCGCTCCTGGGCTTCAACCTCGGCCACGTCGGCTTCCTCGCCGAGGCCGAGCGGGAGGACATCGACGAGGTCGTCCGGCGCATCGCCGACGGCCGGTACGACGTCGAGGAGCGCGGCACGCTCGATGTACGCATCCAGCGCCCGGGCGGTGAGGTCAGTCACGACTGGGCCCTCAACGACGCCACGATCGAGAAGGGGGACCCCGCGCGGATGATCGAGGTGGTCGTCGAGGTGGACGGGCGTCCCCTGTCCTCCTTCGGCTGCGACGGTGTGGTGATGGCCACCTCGACCGGTTCGACGGCGCACGCCTTCTCCGCCGGCGGCCCCGTGGTCTGGCCCGACGTCGAGGGCATGCTCCTCGTGCCGGTCTCCGCGCACGCGTTGTTCGCCCGGCCGCTCGTGGTCGGGCCGTCGTCGGTGCTCGCGGTCGAGGTCATGGCACGGTCGGTCGCCTCGGGTGTCCTCTCCTGCGACGGCCGGCGGACGATGCCGCTGCCCGTCGGCACCCGGGTGGAGGTCAGGCACAGCGACGTCCCGGTGCGGCTGGCCAGGCTCGCCAGCTCACCGTTCACCGACCGACTGGTGTCGCGGTTCGACCTGCCCGTGAGCGGGTGGCGGGGGCGCGCACCCAACGGTGGGGCACGGCCGGACGCATGATCGAGGAGATCCGGATCGAGAACCTGGGCGTGATCGCGGGAGCCCGGGTCGAGCTCGGACCCGGCCTGACCGCGATCACCGGCGAGACCGGCGCCGGCAAGACGATGCTGCTCACCGGCCTGGGGCTGCTGCTCGGTGGCCGGGCGGACACCGCCGTCGTGCGCGTCGGTGCGTCGGCCGCGGCGGCGGAGGGCGTGTTCGTCGTCGCCCCGGACTCGCCGGCGGCCGAACGTGCGGGCGACGCGGGCGCGGAGCTGGACGACGGCCGCCTGGCCGCCCTGCGGACCGTGGCCGCAGCGGGCCGGTCCCGGGCGTTCCTCGGGGGTCGCACCGTCCCGCAGGGAGTGCTGGCCGAGCTGGCCGAGCACCTGGTCACCGTGCACGGCCAGGCCGACCAGGTGCGGCTGCGGGCGGCTGCCCGGCAACGCGCCGCGCTGGACGCGTTCGCCGGGCCCGAGCACGCCCGCCTCCTGGACGACTACCGGGCCGCCTGGAGCGAGCGGCAGCGTCTCGCCGCCGAGCTGGCCGACCTGGTCGCCAGCGCGCAGGAGCGCACGCGCGAGACGGAGCTGCTGCGGATCGGCCTGACCGAGGTCGAGCGCGTCGACCCGCAGGCCGGGGAAGACCTCGAGCTGGCGCAGGAGGCCGAGCGGCTCGGGCACGCCGAGGACCTCCGCCAGGCCGCGCAGGCCGCCCACGACGCCCTCATGGGCACCGACGACGCGCAGGCCCCGCCCGGCGCCGCCGTCCTCGTGGATCTCGCCCGCCGCGGCCTGGAGACCGTGGCACGGCACGACGAGGCGCTCGAGGTCCTCGCCCGGCGCCTCGCGGAGGTGGGTTACGTCGTCGCCGACCTCGGCGCCGACCTGGCGCGCTACGCCGACGAAGTGCAGGCGGACCCGGGTCGGCTCGCGGCCGTCCAGGACCGCAGGGCGGCGCTGGCGTCGCTCACCCGCGCGCACGGCGGGACCGTCGACGACGTCCTCGCGTGGGCGTCGTCCTCCGGTCTCCGGCTGCTCGAGCTCGAGCAGGGGGAGGACCGCGCCTCGGCCGTGCAGGCCCGGCTCGAGGAGCTCACGACCGACCTGCAGGCCCTCGCCGAGCAGGTGAGCGCCGGTCGCGGCG
>JAEZBT010000382.1 GCA_023426865.1 Actinomycetes bacterium | reverse complement strand
CGCGTGGCCCGTCGAGCCCCCGGCCGACGACGCCTGACGCCGGGCCGGACGACCGCGCCGTTCACCCGCGTGCTACCCGCTCCGCCCATGACGGGACGCAGGCGCGGCGCACCGCCCGCGTAGGCCTACCGGAGCGCGCGGAAGGCGGCGCGGGCCTCGTCGACGAAGAGTGCCGGTTGCTCGAGCGCGGGGAAGTGGCCGCCACGCGGTGGCTCGCTCCAGTAGCGCAGGTCGGTGAACCGACGCTCGGCCCATCGTCGGGAGGGGCGCGGGAAGTCACGGAAGACCGAGGCCGCGGTGGGCACATGGACGGGCGGCGCGGTCGTCGTGAACCATGCCTCGACGGTCGCGAGGCTCTCCCAGTACAGGCGCGCCGATGAGGCCGCCGTGCCCGTCAGCCAGTAGAGCGTGATCGTGTCCAGCACCCGGTCGCGGTCCACGACGTCGAAGACGTCCCGTTCCCAGTCCGTCCACGCCACGACCTTCTCGAAGATCCACGCCGCCAGCCCGACGGGCGAGTCCGTGAGCCCGTACCCGAGCGTCTGCGGGCGCGTCGCGTGCATCTGGCCGTACGCGCTCGCCGTCCGGGATATCTCCGCGAACCGGTCGAGGGACTCCCGCTCGCGTGGCGTGAGGTCGTCGAAGGTGGCGGGGTCCGGGGCGACCAACGGCGGAGTGAGGTGCAGCCCGATGACGCGGTCCGGGTGCCGCAGGCCGAGCATCGTGCTGATGCTGGTGCCCCAGTCACCGCCCGAGGCGCCGAAGCGCTCGTACCCGAGCCTGGTCATCACCTCCGCCCACGCCCCGGCGATCCGTTCGATGCCCCACCCGGTGCCGGAGGGGCGGGAGCTGAACCCGTACCCCGGCGGCGAGGGCGCGACCACGTGGAAGGCGTCCTCGACGGAGCCGCCGTGGCGCGTCGGGTCGGTGAGCGGTCCGAGGACGTCGAGGAACTCGCCGACCGAGCCCGGCCAGCCGTGCGTGAGCACGAGCGGCGTCGCACCGGAGTGGGGAGAACGGACGTGCAGCAGGTGGACTGTCTGCCCGTCCACGACCGTCGTCAGCTGCGGGACGGCGTTCAGCCGTCGCTCGAAGCGGCGCCAGTCGTACCCGTGCGTCCAGTGCTCGACCAGCGCACGCATCGCCGCGAGCGGGACGCCCTGCGACCAGTCGCCGACCGTCTCCTTGTCCGGCCAGCGGGTGGCGAGCAGGCGTCGTCGCAGGTCGTCGAGGTCAGCCTCGGGAACGTGGCACGTGAACGGCAGGAGGCGGTCGTTGTCGGGCACGGGTCCACGATCACCCGAAGGCCGCGACGGCGCGAGGGCTCGGGCGGGCGGCGGGCGGTGCGCTGGTCAGTCCGCCAGCAGGCGGAGGGTGTCGCCGTCGCGGAGGACGGGGAGCGGGTCAGCGATCTCGCCGACGAACTCCCCGTCCTCGCGGTCGCGGAAGCCGAGAAGCGACCAGCCGCTGGGCGACGCGACGTCCTCGACCAGCCGCGCCGCGTAGAGCGACGGGTGCTCGAACGGGCGCGCCCGCGTGAAGTCCCACGGGCCCAGCAGCCCGGAGCCGGGCACCACCCAGACGCCGCCGCCCGTCCAGGCGGCGCGGCGCTCGGCGGAGAGGTGGTCCGGCCAGCACGAGAACACCAGCACGGGCAGCCCGTCGACGACCGCCACCTGGGTCACCTCGAGCTGCCCGAACCCCGCCGGCGCCGACAGCGGCGGCCGCACCTCCCAGCGCTCCAGGTCCGGGCTCCACGCGTGCCCGACGACGCCGCGCCCGGCAACCTCGCCGTCCGGCACACGCGCGGTGAGCAGCATGTGCCAGCCCTCGCCGTCGGGGTCCGGGAGCACCCACGGGTCGCGCCACGCCTCGTCGTGCCAGCTCCCGAGCGTCTCGTACCAGCGGGGGTCCGCCGACAGCAGCGGCCCGTCCGCGCGCTGCCAGGTGACCAGGTCCGACGACGTCGCGACACCGATCCGCTGCACGTCCGGCTGCGCGCGGCTGACGCCCGTGTAGAAGAGCCGCCAGACGCCGTCGGGCCCGCGCAGCACCGAGCCGGTCCAGGTGGCCTGGTCGTCCCAGGCGGGGGAGTCGGCGGCCACGAGCGCGTCGGGCAGGAGCTCCCACGAGCGCAGGTCGGTCGAGCGCGCGTGGCCGATCGACGCCCGCAGGTGTCGGCGGTCGGGATCCAGCAGCGCCCGCGAGGCGCGCAGGAAGAACAGGTGGTGGTGCGAGCCGTCATGGACCGACCAGCTGTCCCACACCCAGTGGTCGGGCAGGCGGAGCGTCACCCGGTCAGTCCACCATGCCGACGGCCCGCGAGCCGCAGCCCGCCACGCCGTCAGTCCGCGGCGGCCAGGCGCAGCGTCTTCAGCTTGGCCACGGCCCACCACGTCGCGGCGATGCTCACCACCACGAGCAGCGTCACCCCGACCGGCACGGTCACCGCGGACTCCACGCCCCAGCGCGACGCCCGGAACCCGAGCATGTCCTCGGCCGGCGCGAGCGCCCACTGCCGCACCGACACGTTGCGGACGCCGGGCACGTACCCGCCCAGCACCGACTCCCACAGCAGCGCGTACAGCAGGCCGGTGATGACCGCGTTGCGGGTGAGCACCGACAGCGCGACGAAGATCGTCGTGTACGTCAGTCCGGCGAGCAGCGACGCGACGCCGTACGCCGTCGTCAGGCGCAGCTCCTCGTCGCCGGCCAGCGCGGTCGCCGCCATGATCGGCAGCACCGCGAACAGCACCGTCGTGGCCAGGGCCACCGCGAGCTTGGCGAGCAGGATCGACCGCCGCGGCACCGGCTTCGCCAGCAGGTACACGATCGAGCCGTCGTCGATCTCCGGTCCGATCACGCCCGTCCCGATGAGCAGGCACATGAGGGGCAGCAGCGTGCCCATGGCGAAGCCGTCGATCAGCCCGGACGACGCGGTGACCGAGCCGTCGGAGGCCCACCGGGTCAGCCCGGCCAGGCCCAGCAGGAGCACCGGCAGGACGAGCAGCAGCAGCGACCGGCGTCGGCCGAGCAGGCCGCGCACCGTGAGCTCCATGACGACGGGGTTCATCGGGCCACCAGGTAGGCGAAGACGCTCTCGAGGGACTCGTCGGCCGGGTTGACCTCGAGCAGCCGCACGCCCGACTCCTGCGCCAGTCGCGGCAGGGCGCGGGTGAACCGGCCGAAGTCCGAGGTCTGCACGGCGAGCGTGCCGCCCGCGACCGTGACGCCGTCGGCCGCGCCGGCGCCGATGATCGCCGCGGCCAGGCGGCGGTCGTCGCTCGAGGCGATCGTGTACTGGTGCGGCCGCTCGGTCATCAGCCGGCGGATGCGGCGGTAGTCGCCCGACGCCGCGTGCCGGCCGGCCACCAGCACCTCGATCGTGTCGGCGATCTGCTCGACCTCCTCGAGGATGTGGCTGCTGAAGAGCACCGTCCGCCCGTCGGAGGCGAGGCGCCGCAGCAGGTCCATGAGGTGCAGCCGCTGGCGCGGGTCCATGCCGTTGAAGGGCTCGTCCAGCAGCAGCACGGCCGGGTCGTGGACCAGCGCCGTCGCCATCTTCACGCGCTGCTTCATGCCCTTGGAGTACGTGGCGATCGGGCGGTCGCTCGCGTCGACCATCTCGACGGCCTCCAGCGCCCGACGCGCGGCCGCGGCCGGCTCG